>NZ_JBQFPW010000008.1:0-220565 GCF_056536585.1 Ruegeria sp. CK2 | reverse complement strand
TGGAAATCCCAATCTTACCACCAATCTCCTGGATCGGCTGCTTAATGGCCTCTCGGGCAATCTCAATGTCAGATTTATAACTCATGTGGGCTTTTGCCTCCCTGCAGAATAGGCCAAACACGTCCGGACCCGACAGTCTGGTAGACCGGGTGCAGAATCAAATTATTTCTTTAAAGTAAATAAATATTCCCCATGGTCAATGTTTGAATTGTACAGCAACTGGATCAGACGCAGTTTCCGAAAGGCACAATAATTGAAATCAGACAGAAAAATTACGCGTAACGTTTTCGTCCAGCGCTGAGCCCCAAAAGCCAGTCTTGGACAATACGCTGTTCCGGAAACGCTTTGTGTGCGGGGCTTCTCAGCAGATAGTATCCTGAGCTTGTCCTAACCGATGCACCGTCAATTGGTCGAACCAATGCTTTGCTCTCAAGCAAGGGGTCAACAAGATGCGCCCATCCCAACGCGATACCCAAACCATCGACTGCTGCCTGCACGGACAATGGATAGGTGTTGAAGGCCACCGCACGTTCCATAGGAGACGTTGCAACACCGTTCGCCCCCAGCCAGGTGCGCCATGTCATCCATTCTGCGTGGCTGCTTGTGACTTCGATCAGGTCCAGCTGCGGCAGGGCAGTGAGATCAGTCGCCGACGGGTTAGTTTTTAAATACTCTGGGCTGCACACAGGAAACACTGTTTCACCAAACAGTAGTTGTGCCTCGTAGCCGGGCCAATCGCCATCTCCGCGCAGTATGGTCAGATCCATAGCTTCAGACAAACACTCGGCGTCGCTGTCCGAGGACACAAGCGAAATCCGTATCCGACCATTGGACTTGTTGAACTTCCGCAATTGCGGCATCAACCAAAGCGAAGCCACGGAATTGGTTGCAGCAATCGAGACCGTATTGGCTTGATGTTTGGCCAACATATCCCGACTGACATCTCGCATCAGATCAAGCGATTGTTCTACTGTTGCGAGCAGAATGGCACCCTGTTGTGTCAAGGATACCGACCGATGCCCCCGCACGAACAAGGGCACATCATAGTGTTGTTCCAGCAAACGTACTTTTCGACTGATTGCAGTCTCTGAGATATTAAGAACCTTGCTCGCTTGCGCAAAACTCTGCGCCTTGGCTGCGGCCTCGAAGGCCAAAAGATAGTCGAGCGGCGGTAGAACTTTACCGGTAGCTGGCGCTTTCTTTGGCATTTGACGACATAATCCCAAGCTGGACCTGTTCACGATCAGTATCGATGTTCCCGGGGCAAAACACATTTGACCAGGCAACCGATTGTTAAAATAACAAAATTTCTATTTTGCCTCAAGAATTTATAGGCAAAGCCCCTCAAATCTCTGTTCTGTGTTCCCCGTATTTATGGGCAGAATGCAAAAATTCGGGACCGGAAGAGTCCTTACGCTGAAAATACTCGTCACTCAGGGAGCGAACATGAAACTTACAAACCTACTTTCTGCTGCAACCTTGGCAGCGGCAGCGGGAACCGGCGCGATCGCCGAAGACAGCAGCGATCCGATCGTTATCCCCATTCACAATTGGTCAAGCCAGATCGTGATGTCGAACGTTGTTGGTCTGATCTTCGAAGAGATGGGCAACAACGTCGAATATGTCACCACCGACAGCCAGGCTGTCTATGAATCGGTGCGCCTGGGTGACGTGGCGCTGGAAATGGAAGTCTGGGAAGGCGCGTTTGGCGCGTCCTACCGCGCGGCTCTGGAAAAAGGTGGCCTGCACGATGCTGGCGATCACGACGCAGTCACGCGTGAGGATTGGTGGTACCCGATGTGGACCAAGGACTCCTGCCCTGGTCTGCCAGATTGGCAAGCGTTGAATGATTGCGCACATTTGTTCGCTACAGCGGAAACCGGCGACAAGGGTCGGTATCTCGATGGCCCGGTTGACTGGCTGAAGCATGGTAAAGAACGTGCCGAGGCGCTGGATCTGAATTTTACCGTGATCAACGCGGGCTCGGCCGCAGCCCTCTGGGCCGAGATTGGCGCGGCTGAGGCCGACAAAACGCCGGTTCTGGTGTTCAACTGGACGCCAAACTTCGCCGAAGCTGTTTGGCCTGGTGAGTTCGTCGAATTCCCCGCATGGGAAGACGGATGCGACAAAGATCCGGCCAAAGGTCCGAACCCGGATGCGTTGTATGATTGCGGCAACCCCGCCAAGGGTTATCTGAAAAAAGCTGCATGGGACGGAATGAAGGACAAATGGCCGGCCGCGTATTGCGCCCTGACCGAGATCTCGTTCACCAACCCTCAGATTGCCGAGATGGCGAAATTGGTCGACACTGATGAGCTTGAACCGGAAGAAGCGGCAGAAGAATGGCTGGACGCCAATCGCGCCGTAGTTGATCCCTGGATCAGCGCCTGTAGCGGGTAATTCGGTCAATCTTAACGAAATTGGCGCGGCCTTGTTTGTCTCAGCGACGCAAGGCCGCGTCTAACTGGAAAGAAAAACAGCCATGTCCGCCGCAGCACCTGTGATCTCAGCCAAAAATGTCTGGAAACTGTTTGGGCCCTCGCCAGAAAGCTATCTCAAGTCTTTGCCCGAAGGCCGCAGCTTCGATGAGATCCGGGCCGATGGATACATCGCCGGTGTCAAAGACGTCTCGATCGAAGTGGGTCGTGGCGAAATGCTGGTCATCATGGGACTTTCAGGATCGGGCAAATCGACACTAGTGCGGTGCTTCTCGCGCCTGCATGACATTACGGGCGGTACTATCGAAGTTGACGGGCAGGACGTCATGAGCCTGAGCGAGCGCGAACTGATCGAGTTACGTCGCAAAAAGATGGGTATGGTGTTTCAGTCGTTCGGTCTGCTGCCACATCGTACGGTTCTGGAAAACGTGGCATTCCCACTGGAAATGCGTGGACAAGATCGCCACGACCGACGCGAACGCGCGCTGGAAGTCATCAAGCTTGTTGGGCTCGAAGGACGAGAAGAATATTTTCCGCGCGAGTTGAGCGGCGGTCAGCAACAGCGAGTTGGGATTGCCCGGTCACTGGCCATCGAGCCGGACATCTGGTTTCTCGATGAACCTTTTTCGGCACTGGATCCGTTGATCCGCCGTGAAATGCAGGACGAATTCCTGCGACTTCAGGAGCTACTGGGCAAAACCATCGTCTTTATCACCCATGATTTTGACGAAGCCCTGCGCCTTGCCGATCGGATTGCGATCATGCGCAACGGCGCGGTCGAGCAATGTGATACCCCTGACAAGATCGTGATGAACCCTGCGACCGAATACGTGGCGAAATTTACGGAGGACATCGACAAAGCCAGGGTCGTGCATGCGCGAGGTTTGGCAAAACCGGTGAACGGACATGCATTGGAAGGTGCCCCGATCGATGGCGGTGCCACCATTCACGAACTGGCACGTGTGTTGGTCAATGACAACCGCATCCTGCTGCCGGTGGCAGATGACCAAGGCGTTGTAACCGGCGTGCTGGAGCGCGACGCTGCATTGAACGTTCTTCTCGGAGCCGACTGATGGCGACGCTGTCCACCGATCTGCCCGGCACAGCAGGCAAGCCGTGGAGTCGTACCAGAGTCCTGACGGTGCTACTGGTCACCGCCTTTGTGCTGATCGTTGCCAAGGCAGCAGGTATTTTGCCTGAATGGCTGAACCGCATCCCAGAAGCGGCGATCCCTCCGACGGCACAAGTGTTGGACGCAATTTTCAGCTTCATTCAGAATGACCTCGGTCTGATCTATGTGACCCGATTTATTGCCGAAGGCCCGCTAGAGTTCTTGCTGGACACGTCAGCGAACCTATTAGAAGGCAAACGGCGTTGGCCATTTCTGGGGCCTATCCCATGGTCGGCAATCGCCGCCGTGGCCGCTGTCATTGGCTACGCTGTTGGTGGGTGGAGGTTGGCCGCCTTGGGTGCGGGAACCTTTATTTGGACCGCAGCAATCGGGCAATGGAAGATCGCCATGCAGACGATGTCTGTCATCGTGGTCGCCGCACCATTGGCGTTTCTGCTGGGCTTGGGTCTGGGTATCGCCGCCTGGAAATACGGCTGGTTCGAGCGGATGCTAAAACCCATCCTGTCTGTGCTGCAAACCCTGCCCTTTTTCACATATCTTTTGCCAGCAGTCATCTTTTTCAAGGTGGGACCAACCGCCGGGGCCGTGGCAACAATTACCTTTGCTATTCCGCCAATGATCCTGATGACCACTCTGGGCCTGAAAAAAGTCAGCCCGGAGGTGATCGAGGCGGGTCAGATGTCTGGCTGCACCCGCTGGCAGATGCTGCGCCACGTTTATGTTCCGGCCGCACGTACTGAAATTCTGGTTGGCGTCAATCAGGTCATCATGCTGTGTCTGGCAATGGTAGTTCTGACCGCCTTCATCGGCATGCCGGGCCTTGGTGCCAAATTGCTGGCCATGATGGGCAGTTTCAAGCTTGGCCGATCCTTTGAGATTGGCATCACGATTGTTCTGCTGGCAGTCACCCTGGATCGGATGTCCAAAGCCTGGGTCGTCAAGCAACCGGTTCATTTCGAACGCGGCACACCGTGGTGGAAACGGCATCAGATTTCTCTTGTCGCTTTAGGTCTGTTCGTCGGGTTCATCCTGCTGTCGCAGTTGTTCCCGATCCTGGCTGAAATTGGTCGCAAGCAACACCTTAGCCAAGGCAAAGAAATTGATGTGGTCATCAAATCGTTCCTGGCCGTGGACTTCATCAAAGGAACGACCGAGTGGCTGCGCTGGTTCCTGAACGTCAAGGTATTGATCCCGTTCCGCAACACATTGCTGGCCATTCCGACACCTGCCTTTATCTTGCTTGTTGTTGCATTCGCCTATTGGGTCGGAGGGCGGCGACCGGGCATCTATGCCGCGATCTTTTTTACCATTGTCGCCTTCTCAGGCTGGTGGGACCGGTCCGTGATCACGCTCTATACTGTGATCTCTGCGGTTGCGCTGGCAACATTGATCGGCATTCCACTGGGCGTGGTTGCGGCCCGTTCGGCATATTGGTCCAAGAGCATTCTATTGGCGTGCGACACCGCCCAGACCTTCCCCAGCTTCATATACCTGATCCCCGCGATCATGCTGTTCGGTGTCAACGACGTCGCTGTGGTGTTCTCGATCCTGATTTTCGCAGCAGTGCCGCTGATCCGATACACCATTATTGGTCTTGGCAGTGTGCCCCCGGAAATGACCGAAGCAGCAGACATGTCCGGGTCCACACGGCATCAAAAGCTGATGTCGGTCCAGTTTCCATTGGCGCTGCCGACAATGGCGGTCGGGTTCAATCAGGCAATCATGTTTGCCTTCTTCATGGTCATTATTGCTGCCTTCATCGGCACACAGGATCTGGGACAGGAATTACAGCGCACACTGGCCGGGACGGAACTGGGTAAGAACTTTGTTTTGGGCCTGAACGTGTCGCTGATGGCACTGACCTTTGACATGGCAATCAGCAGTTGGGCCGAAAAGCGCAAACGCGCTTTGGGTCTGGATTAACCGGAGGATCGAAGATGAACGTTCAGCCCGTCTTTGAAGTACCTTATGAACGCAGCGGCGTTCTGACCCCCGGTCTTCCCATCCTGCCGCACGGGACGGAACGCCATCCGGTACCCGGTGCCGGGTCGCGGGCTGTTCCGATCTCCAAGGGCGATACGATCACCTTGCTGGATCGAGACGGAATGCAACCCGCCGAGATGGTCTTCTTTGCCCCCGATCGAAGCTCTGATGCAGCGATGCTTGGAACACAAAGTCACGGCCGTCCCGAAGGGTTGATTGCGACCCTGGCAAACGGGTCGCCCTCGGGCAAAAAGGTGCTGCGCGCTTTGCAAGCCGCAGGATTCAACATCGGTAACGGCGACGCCATCCGGGCATTCACCGACGGCTCGCGACCCGGCGACATGGTGCATTTCGTGGCCGAATGTGATGGCCTTCTGATCGTGGCCGCCCCAGGCGAGGCGATGCGACCGGAAAAGAGCAATCCCCCAACAGACATCATCCTGTATATCCAGCGCGCCGCCCCGGGTCTGGAGAAGCCTGATGTGGGTCCGCCCGATCCCTTGGCCGACCCACTAAGAGATCTCAACATTCAACCGGGCAACGCCAAATCCTATGAGGTCAAGGCCGGAGAGTATATCCAGATCGTGGATATCAGGGGGCGCGAATGCTCGGACTTCCAGGCCTTCAGCCGCCGCGCATTGGATCAGGGGATCGAGCGCGAAATTGACCCAACGACCACCCGCAGCCTGATGGGCAGTCTCTACCCGCAGCCAGGGATATACTCAAAATACTGGTCGGTTGATCAGGAACCTCTGATCGAGATTGTTCAGGATACCTGCGGGCGTCATGACACCTTCGGATTGGCTTGCACTGCGCGATACTACGAAGATCTTGGCTATCCAGGGCACCTGAATTGCTCGGACAATATCAACAAGGATCTGGATCAATACGGTGTAAAGCCACGTGCTGGTTGGCCTGCGATCAACTTCTTCTTCAATACAATGCTGGACGACACAAATGCGATTGGCATGGACGACCCCTGGTCACGGCCGGGGGACTTCGTCCTGCTGCGCGCCTTGACCGATCTGGTTTGCGTCAGCACCGGCTGCCCCTGCGACATTGATCCGGCCAATGGCTGGAACCCCACCGACATTCAAGTGCGAACTTACAAGGCGACCGAGGATTTCAATCGATCCTATGGCTACAGAAAATCTGCGGAGGCGGACGTGGAAGACACCAAGAAAACTGCATTTCACGACTGCTTTGCCCGGCACACCCGTGATTTTGTCGAATACAATGGCTATTGGCTACCCAACACCATGACCAATCACGGCGCGATTGCCGAATACTGGGCCTGCCGGGACAAGGTCGCCGTGATGGACCTGAGCCCGCTGCGAAAATACGAGGTGATGGGCCCCGATGCGGAAGAGCTGATGCAGCTTTGCGTGACCCGCAACATGAAAAAGCTAAGCGTTGGCCAGGTCGTCTATACGGCAATGTGTTATGAACACGGCGGTATGATCGACGATGGTACGGTCTATCGGTTGGGCGAGACAAACTTCCGTTGGATCGGCGGCAATGACACAAGCGGGTTGTGGCTGCAGGAACAGGCGCTCAAGCGGAACATGAATGTCTGGGTGCGCAACTCGACCGACCAGTTGCACAACATCGCGGTTCAGGGACGTCACAGCCGCGACATCCTTTCAAAGATATTCTGGACACCGCCCCGGCAACCAACAATCGAGGAATTGCCGTGGTTCCGACTTGCAGTTGCAAGGGTTGGGGATGTGCAGGGTACGTCTGTCGTGATTTCACGAACGGGGTATTCCGGCGAGCTGGGTTATGAAATCTTCTGCCACCCAAAAGATGCCACCGAAATCTTTGATCGCGTCTGGGAGGTTGGGCAAGATTACGGAATTACACCTCTGGGCCTCGCTGCATTGGACATGTTGCGGATCGAAGGCGGTTTGATCTTTGCGGGGTCTGAATTCGACGACCAGACCGATCCGTTTGAGGCTGGCATCGGCTTTACGGTGCCATTGAAATCGAAAACCGATGATTTTATCGGACGTGCCGCGATCGAAGACCGCAAGGCACATCCGCACCGTAAGCTGGTTGGTTTCGAAATCGAGGGGGGAACTGTTCCGTTGCCGGGCGACTGCGTGCGCGTCGGAAAAGCACAGGTTGGAGAGATCACCAGCGCCATGAAATCTCCAATCCTGGGCAAAGTCATTGCCTTGGGCCGGGTTGCGACCACCCATGCCACCATAGGAAGCGATATCGAGATCGGACAACTGGACGGTCAGCAAAAGCGCCTGAAAGCCAAAATCGTCCCTTTCCCGCATTTCGATCCGACGAAGGAGCGTGTGAAAGGCCTGTATTCCAAAGCAGATGTTCCTGACGCAGCCGAATGACTGCTCGGCTGCAGGCGTATTGTACAAAGCATGAAAGCGGCATGAAAGCTGATGCAGGCCTAAAAACACAATCTCGAATTTGCCTTAGCGCCTGTAGCAAAAAACAGCGTTTTGGAGGTTCACATGTGCAAGTTCAGTGAGCACGTCAAAGCTCGGAGTGTCCCCAAAACAGGACCAGAAGCCATAACAGGCCATGGAATTCCATTGCTCAAGCGACTTGCCATCGTATTGATCGTGGCAGTTCAACCAACATCTGGTATGGCTGACGCATGCACGCGAATTTCTGCGCTAGAAAGCTATGAAGACACTGGTCTCGCCCCTGAAGGATCAATATGCGAGACTTTCGTTGGCTTGATCTACTCAAGAGGCGTTTCGTGCTTTTGGGAATTTCCATTCAGAAGCACCGAGGCCACAAGCATCTTCAACGTCATGTGGGCCGAAATAACAGATTGTAAAAAAATGGTTTCTTCTTCTGACGACAAGCCCGTCAATCACCCCGACAGCTATCAACTCAAGGAAATGATCGCCAATGATGGCGTTTACCGCGTCGCAATAAAAGACAAAGGTTTAGAAAACCGTACTTTAGTGTTTTTGACTGTCGAGCAAGGCGATTGAATTGACTTATGCAGATGGCTTAGTCGGATGTGCGACAAATACTGAGATGAATTGAGAGGGCGGGGGCCCTTACTTTGATCGCGGCGCGAGAAGAACGGACTTTTCGCCTCCTGTGACCTAGCGCTTCAGAACAAGCTGATGGGTCAGGTCAACCTTCTCAGCGTTGGTCACGGCCGGGTCAGCGAAGGCGGTTCATTTCTGATCTGACCTTTAGCACGGTCGCCACATGAGCTATCGTCGACCCAATATCCAGAAACACAGGACCTCCGTATCGTGGTGCCGCGTTGAGGCCAAAGGCATAACCCGCGCCTGGGGGCGTAGACCGGCCTAAAGCAATTTTCCTATCCGCTTCTGTATCTGCCTCGAACAGTGGACGAAGGAAGCAAATCGGTTTCCCGACCAGTCTCGTGTAATGCGGACGGTGCTTTCGTGATCCCTGAATTCGGCCTCGGCGTAGCGACCGAAAATTTCAAAGGTCTGCCAACATTTCACTTGCATATACATGCTTTTTCTTTCCCTTAGTTGGCATCGTTTAGACCATGACCAGGCTCTCCTCACCAAAGGCCAGCGACGAAGAGATCTCCTCGTGGAAGGCGAGCGGCAACACTGTTATGCAGGTACATGCCGCACCTTCACCCGGTGTATTGGTGCCTTTGATCCGTCGCGACCTGCATTGTTTGGGGGAAGAGGACATGACCCAAAAGAACTTTGTACCCAAGGGGGCGGCCAGTTTTCGCATTAGCTACGACGGGCCAGCGAAAGAGATCTATTTCCTGCTGCTACCAAAGCTGACCATGCTGGCCTTCAGCGCAGCGGTCGAGCCTCTGAGGATTGCCAATCAGATCACCAACAAAGAGCTCTACAGATGGTTTTTGATCACCGAAGACGGAAGCTCTGTAATGTGCTCCAACGGTATCGAAATCACCCCGGATTTTGCCCTTCAACATCTACCCCGTTCATCCAGATTTTTTGTCTGTTCGGGCATAGAACCGGCAGAAAGCACCAATCGCAAAGTTCAGTCCTGGATCAGCCGACAGATTGCCTTTGGGTGCAAACCCGGCGGCATTTGTTCCGGCGCGTTTGCACTTGCACAGGCAGGAGCTTTGACCGGCAGGCGGTTCACATTGCACTGGGAAAACCAACCGGCATTTCTTGAGCATTTCAATGATCTGGAACCGTCAGCAAATCTATATGAAATCGACAATGATCTGATGACCTGTGGAGGTGGAAATGCGGCAACTGATTTGATGTTAGACATGATCGAATCCGACTTTGGAAAAGACCTGGCGATAATCGTCTCTGACATGTGCATTCACTCCCGTTCGAACAACAGGCAAACCCTTCAAAAGTCCGCCTTTTCGGTGGCACTGGGCAGCCGGAACCAACATCTGATCAACGCGATGCAGATAATGCATGAAAACCTTGAAGAACCGCTCGATATCTCCGAAATCACTAAAGCCGTAGATATCTCCCGCCGTCAGTTAGAACGGCTTTTTCAGAAATATGTCGGGACCTCGCCTACGCAGTATTACATCGAGCTACGGGTTGCACGGGCTTACGCCTTGTTAAATGAAACCGAGATGACAGTGTCAGAAATTGCGGCTGCCACAGGTTTTGGCAGCGCCACTCAACTTACAGTTCGATTTAAAAAACGCTATGGCGAGGCGCCAACTTCCTTTCGAAGAGGCTGGTCTGAAAGGCGCGGATGATCACGTCACATCTTCAATAACGCTTTTTAGACACAAGTCTTGGGTTCTCGGATGATCCGGCACAACTGCGATATGCTCCTCTGTCCAGAAGCCGCAGTCGACCAATGCATCAATGACAAAGCGTGTTCCTTCAGGACGTTTCTGATTAGCGAAGCCTACTGCGAAGCAGCTAGGTGTTGGCGCGAACAATGCGGAGATCAATCGCCTGCCGATACCTGAGCAGGCCGCGGTCAACCAATACTGTGTGAACCCGAGAAGACAAAACGGAGAACCATGAAACTAGGGCACTTGCAGCACGCCAAATCCGCAGCTCAGCCTAAACCAGATGAGAAGTGACAAAACAAAGTCAAGCTGCCGCCTGTCTCAAACCATCGATAACAGACAAGTACTTGACATATATTGACTTTTAGAAGTGCCCATGAAGACGCGTTGTCACTTAGCTAAGCGGCGAACACCTCTCCTCTCAATTCCGCCCCGTTGGGATGACCTCATAGCCGGGTTCCTCGGGCTCATCGTCCGTCATTTCCGGTGGAAATCCCGGTGCTCGGATATCCAGACCGGTTGCATCCTCCAGACGCTTGATGATGTTTGGTGACAATTCACGATCACCATAACGAGCGATGCCATCGTCGAAGATGCTGCAAATCAACGGTGAAATCTCCAAAGGCACGTTGTTGCGCTCTGCGATTTCCTGGAACAGCCCCACGTCTTTTTTGACCAAATCCATGGTGAATGAAATATCCCGAGACCCATTCAAAATGACCTGACTTTCGGTGACATGGCTGAAGGATGTTCCCGACGAGATCTTGATTGCCTCATACGTGGTGTTCAGGTCCATTCCGGCAGCTTTGGCAGTGACAAGCGCCTCGGCGTTGGCCGCCAGATGAACGGTTGCCAGATAGTTGGTCAACACTTTCAGCATCGACGCCGATCCCAGATCACCGGTATGCAATACCCGACGTCCCAAAGTGGTCAGCAAAGGCAGAATACGTTCGAATGTGGGGCGATCGCAGCCTGCAAAGATTGAAATATTCCCTGTATCAGCCCGGTGGCATCCACCCGACACGGGGCAGTCAACAGCGGCCCCGCCCGCCGCGATAACCAGACCTCCTAGACGCTCGGCCTCGGCCTGATCAGTCGTCGACATCTCCATCCAGATCTTGCCTTCGCGAACCTCAGGCAACATCTCCTGCATGACGGCATCAGAGGCGGCGGGTGACGGCAGGCATGTTATTACCGCATTGCAGTCACGCATCATCTGTGCCGGATTTTCGCCTGCCGTTGCGCCCTTGGTGACTTTTTCGGCAACCAGATCGGAGTTTAAATCATACACTGTCAGATCAAAGCCGTTCCGCAGCAGGCTACCACTCAGTTTGCCGCCGACATTGCCGAGGCCAATAAATCCTATTTTCATTGTTCCCCACCCTGTTGTTGAGAAAAGTTGTAGACCACGTCACCAAAGCGATTTTCCGGAAACCCGTAGATGAACTCAATGCCCTCAGTGCCAGCCGTTACGCCATGTATTGTCCCGCCCGGGATGAAGAGCGCCATGCCTGGGCCAACTGATGTAATCTTGCCGTCAATTGAAACCTCTGCATATCCGGATACGACAAAATAGAACTCTGCCGGGTCGTGACTGTGCAGTGGCAAACTGCCGAAGGCCGGAATACTCGCGATCCCCAGGACCAGATCTGTTGATGACATACGGTCCCCACAAATCAACGTTTGCCACATCACGTCGCCATACCTCGCGTCAAAACCGCCTTCGATTGGCGCGTCGTCGCGATGGGTCGCCCAAGCGCTGGTTGTATTTTCGGAGCCGGAGGCAGACGGCTCCGGAAGAAAATCGAGGGTGGTGTGCGACATTGCACTCTCCGATGAAATGGCTGCCTTTTTTGGTCAGACAGGGTTGCTGTTGCGAATGTTAGGATTTGGCCTGGCTCAGGCCGATAACCCAAGCCCGCCTCTGACTTTGAGTTCGAGGTAATCTTCCAGCCCAAACGGCCCGCCTTCGCGCCCGTTACCGGATTGTTTATACCCCCCGAACGGCGAGCCGTAGTTGGTGCTTTGACCGTTGATCGTGACAGTGCCCGCACGCAGCGCTGAACAAACGCGTTTGGCACGCTCCGCGTCTCCTGTCTGAAGGAATGCGGCCAGGCCAAATACTGTATCGTTGGCGATGGTGATCCCTTCCTCTTCGGTCTCGAAGGGGATGATGACCAGAACAGGGCCAAAGATCTCTTCGCGCGCGATACGCATTTGGTTGTTCACATCCGCAAAAACGGTCGGACGGGCATACCAGCCCTGTTCAAACCCAACGGGTTTGCCAAGACCACCAGCCAAAAGCCGCGCGCCTTCGTCCAACCCAGTCTGAATCATTGCCTGAACGCGGTCATATTGTAACTGGCCGAAGAGAGGACCAATATGATCACCGGGATCAGCAGGCTCCCCAATCTTTTGATCAGCAGCGGCGCGGGATGCAATCTCAAGGACGGTTTCATAACAACTGCGCTCGACCAGCATACGGGTTGGCGCGTTGCAAGACTGGCCAGTGTTTTGAAAGCAATTGGCAACCGATGCAGTTACGCGCGCCTCTAGATCCTTACCGTTATCAGCAAAGATCAGGTTGGGGGATTTCCCGCCTAGTTCCAGCGCCACACGTTTGACTGTATCGGCGGCGTCCTTTGACACCATTATGCCTGCCCGGGTCGAGCCGGTGAAGGACATCATGGCAATGTCTGGATGACGCGACATTGCCGATCCAACCTCTGGGCCATCCCCGAAGACCAGATTGAAAACACCTGGCGGATATCCCGCCTCGTCGATGAGCTCGGCAAAAAGTGCTGCCGAAAGCGGTGTGTATTCCGAAGGTTTCAAAACGCAGGTGGCCCCAACCGCCAAAGCAGGCAGGACCTTTTGGGCGACCTGGCTGATTGGCCAGTTCCACGGTGTGATCAACCCGCAGACGCCGATCGGTTCGCGATACAGCACATCGCCGTTTGGCAGGGTCTCGCAGTCAACGTGAGCCTTCAGCACCTCGATGAACGACTTGATATGGTCTACTCCACAACCCGCTTGCATCGCACGCGACATATCGATGGGCGCGCCCATTTCGCGGGTGATCGCCCAAGCCATCTCTTCCAGCCGGTTGGTGTAAACTCCCAGCAAGCGGTTCAGCAGCGCGATACGCTCAGCCTTGGAGGTTTTGGAAAACGTCTCAAAGGCCCGGCTTGCGGATGCAACAGCCCGATCGACATCCAAAGCGGTGCCAAGCGTGACTTCGCCCAGAATGCTATCGTCTGCAGGATTCTTAATAGCGAAGCGCGTGCCGTCGACCGAAGCCACCCAACCGCCATCGATATAGTGTTTGTTAAGCTTTTCCATTGCGTTCACCATTCATGAGTGATCATGGGTTCACCGGCTCGGCCACCACATTCAGGTGCAATTCTTTGCCGGTATAAGGATGCGCAGCGATGACCGCATCGTTTAACTCCGCGCCCAACCCCGGAGATACCGGGGGGAGGACAAAACCCGCCTCCCAGGAGATGGGCGTGGTCAGGAAGTCCATAAACGGGCCGTCAAAGCGACCGATGGCTTCCAGGATCAGAAAATTGGGACTGCAAGTTGCGATCTGGATATTTGCTGCGGCCACAACGGGGCCACAATACAAATGCGGAGCAATCTGCGCCTGACGCGTTTCGGCCATGGATGCTATTTTCTTAGCTTCCAGCAAGCCACCTACCCGACCCAGGTTCATCTGTAGAATTGAGGCTGCGCCAGCTTCGAGCAGGCGGGCAAACTCATGCTTGGTGCAAAGCCTTTCACCTGCGGCGACCGGGATGGCAGTGTAACGGGCAACTTCTGCCATATCGGCCGGGTTTTCCGGCGGAATAGGCTCTTCAAACCAAAGCGGGTCATACGCCTCGAGCCGTCGTGCCATGCGTTTGGCACCCGACACGGTGAACTGGCCATGGGTACCAAACAGAAGATCGGCCTTATCGCCCACAGCGCTACGGATCTGTCGGCAATAAGCCTCGGACAGGTCCAGATCGCTGAGCCGTGGCTGATGGCCGTCATAAACTGTGTATGGACCTGCGGGGTCGAATTTGACGGCAGTAAAGCCCTGTTCAACAGCCCGCACCGCCGCCTCAGCGGCGATATCCGCGTCATTGTAGACGTTGGGCTCATCAGGGTCCGGGTAAACATCGCCTTCGGCGGGATAGAGGTATGTGTAGCTGCGAAGGCGGTCGTGAACTTTGCCGCCCAACAGCTGATAGACCGGCTGATCGGCGGCTTTGCCGATTATGTCCCAGCAGGCCATTTCAAGCCCGCTCAGCACGCCCATCACAGTTACATCGGGGCGCATAGTAAACCCGGCGCCATAGGTCTGACGCCAGAGTCGTTCAATATGGTGCGGATCCCGACCAGCGAATTGCCGTTCAAACACATCATGTGCCATGGCGGTACAAAGATTGGGCCCGAAGGTTGCATTGTAAATTTCGCCCACGCCGGTGATGCCGCAGGCGGTTGTGAGGCGCAGAAAGATAAAATACCGGCCGCCGTGGCGTGGCGGCGGATTTGCCACTACGAAGGTTTCAAGCTTTTCCAGTCTCATACTGCACCTCCTTGCCGGATCGGTTGTGCCGTATCCTGCAGGATCATTTCAGCGCCGCGCGCGGCCAGCATCATGACAGGTGCATTGGTGTTGCCAGACGTCACGTTGGGAAAAGAGGATGCATCGATCACCCGCAATCCTGACACGCCATGCACCCGTAAGCGCGCGTCCAGAACAGAAGATTTAGCCGAGGCGCCCATGCGGCAGGTGCAGCTGGCGTGATAGATCGAACTGGCGCGCGCCTGAAAATCGGTAAGCAAATCATTGTCGGACATGGCCGCGATATCCGGACCGTCGCGCAATACAGACCGAATGGCGGGCGTCTCTGCCAGTTTTTGTGCGGCACGACCTGCTGCAATGGCAAGCGCGCAGTCTTCGTTGGTCGAAAGCGAATAAGGTCTGATGTCTGGCGCAGCATTCGGATCGGCTGAGGTGATCGCCACCTCACCCCGGCTGGTCGGGCGGCAGGGCTGCACACATATCAGAAACCCGGCCTTAGCTGCGACGTCAGTTTTGCCACCAGCGCGCACTGCGTAGGACATCGGGTTGCAGTATATCTGCAAATCCGCACGCTGACCTTGGTCGGAACGTATAAAGCCGCTGACCTGATTGATCGGTACGCTGAGCGGCCCGGCCCGTGTCAGAAGATACTGTAAACCCGCCGCGATTTTGCCGGGCCAGCTGCCCAAGCGGTTGTTCAACGTCGGCTCGGTGGCGGCAAACTGATAAGAGATTCCCAGATGATCCTGCAGCCCCTGCCCCACTTGCGGCAGGTTGGCCTGAACTTTGATCCCGTGGCGTTGCATCAGCTCTGCCGGGCCGATCCCTGAAAGCTGCAAAAGCTGTGGCGAGTTGATCGCGCCAGCGCTGACAACCACCTCACGTCCCGCCATGGCCTGCACCCGCCGCGTGCCCTGACTGTACTCGACCCCAGTGGCGACACCGTTTTGCAGTACTATTCGTTCTACCAGAGCGTTTGACACAACCCGCAGGTTTTGCCGCTTCAATGCAGGTCGCAAAAACGCATCAGCTGCCGACCAGCGCCGCCCGTTTTTTACAGTACAGCGCAGACGCGCAACCCCTTCTCGTATTGCCCCATTCAAATCATCAACGACAGGCCACCCCGCTTGTTGGGCAGCCTGCAGAAAATGGGCGGAAAACGGATGCATACGCGTGCCGACGTCACTGATATGCACGTGCCCGAAGCTGGGCCCTTCGGTTTCACATCGGTTTTCAAAGGTTTCAAGTTGGGAATAGGTTGCGCTGACAGACTGCCAGTTCCAACCCGTCGCACCAGCGGTCTCCCAATCGTCGAAGTCATGGGGAAGGCCTTGCAGGTAAGCCATCGCATTGATCGAAGACGATCCGCCAATCACCCGTCCACGCGGCCAAAAGGCAGCGCGATTGGCAAGACCAGCGTCGGGTTTGGCGGTGTAGCACCAGTTCAAAGATGGATCATCGTAGGTCTTACCATACCCCAGCGGTACCTTGATCCAGAAGCGGCGGTCGCTGCCGCCCGCCTCAATCAGCAAAACCTTGTGACGTCCACTCGCCGAAAGCCGATCAGCCAGAACACATCCTGCTGAACCCGCTCCTACGACAATGAAATCGTACGCCTCCACCCACGCCTCTCCCTGCAATTGCCACGGCTCTATCGTTGGCCCGGTGACATTTCTGCAAAGAGTTCCCACATGATGATTGTTAATTCAAACAATGGATTTTATGGTATTGACCTAAAATTATTTAAAGGTTGTGCGCTTATGGACCTACCTCACCCAACCTGGCTCCGTACCTTCGAGGCGGCCACTCGGCTCGGTAGTTTTTCTGCCGCGGCGGCTGAACTTGGGTTAACGCCAGCAGCCGTCAGTCAACAAATGCGCTTGCTTGAAAAGCATCTAAAAACAACGTTGTTTGAAAGACTGCCGCGCGGCGTTGCTTTGACGGATATGGGCAAAGCCTATGCCCAACCTGTTCGGAAAGGCCTGAGCGACATGCAGGTTGCCACCACAGGGTTGTTTGGCAAAACGAAGCGACAACAACTCAAGGTTCGGGCATCAATCTCTTTTGCAGCTTTGATCATTGCACCCAGGCTGAACGAGTTTTTCGCCAATCATCCCCATATCGACGTAGAACTGTCTACATTCGTCTGGGCTAACAGATTTCAAGAGGGGATAAGTGATGTCGATATCCGTTTTGGATACGGAGATTGGTCAGATGGTCGTGTTACACATCTCGGTCATGAATTTGCTGTCCCAGTTTGCCATCCAGACTTCCTAGGAAACTTCCAAGGCGAACCAACCCTCGATATACTGGCCGCACAGCAGATCATTACAATTCATGGGTCTGAATCAGATTGGCCACAGCTATTTCAACAACTCGACCTTTCGATGCCTGTTCAGGCCAGGGTAACACGATTTGATTCATCCTTGATGGCTTTGCAGGCCATCAGCGCAGGGCCCGGGATGGCCATCGTATTAGAGAGCTTTGCGCAATCGTTCATTCAACGAGGGCTCGTTACGTCGCCGGTGACGGAAAAGATTGCCATCCGGCCCGCTCATTTTCTGGTAGAACGCGATGGCTCTGAGCGCCGCGACGAGATCCGTACCTTTTCAGATTGGATCAGAACCATCTATTCGGATACCGCAGGCTAACCATTCCACAAATTGCTTGGTTTTTCGCGCCCGCCAACGCCGAACAGTATGTAGCGATCAAATCAGGGGCCATTTCCTAGCCCATAACAACTACAGATGTCATTCCTTCCGGAAGGTCGTTTTGCACTTCTGAAAATCAGGCGTGTCAACGCTCCAAGTGTGAAGCCATCTTTGGTCCACATCCATTATTCCGCACGGTTCGGCACCAAGAACCTCTGCGAGGCGTCCTACTTCCTTGGACACTTCCGCAGCATCGCCGATGCCGATCTGATCTGGGCAACAGGCGTGCCAAAACTGATCGGGGCCTGGACCCTTCGGGTGTCCTCAAAGAAGTGGTCCTTATGTTTTGAAGATCGATGAAATCAAGGCTTTTGGCGCCTGGATGCCACCAGCTGGGTAGGTCGAAATCTGAACATCAGAATTCTGGAGGTAACGCGGCAATACCATGCGCGCAGTGCATCTTTATTAAACTGTATCGATCTGACCTGATCCGCCGTGCATGTTTCCAATCGGGTTCGATCAGACTTGGATGTCGACCCAACTTGACATCACTCTATCTTCATCGCCTCGGTTTCAATACTGATGTTGACTACATCCCCGACCAGCCCGTTTTCCACCGCATAGGTCATGCCGAAATCGCTGCGCTGGATCGTGGCAGTCATCGACAAGCCTAGAACCTCGCGCTGGTGGCCGAACGGGTAGCCTGCAATCTTGTTCAGATTCACGTTAAGCGTCACAGGCTGGGTCACGCCAAGGATCGCAAGGTCGCCGGTGACGGTTCCGGTGGTATCGCTGGTAGGAGCGCCGCCGTTAGCGACAAAGGTGATTTCGGGATGTTCCGAGACATGCAGGAAATCAGGTTTGCGCACATGCCCATCGCGCGCTTCGTTGAACGTGTTGACCGACGCCGTACCTATCGTCACCGAGACATCGCCCAATTCTTGGGTGTCCACGTCATACATGAAACTGCCGTTGACGTCGGTGAATATACCGAGTGTCTTGGCGAAGCCGATGTGATCCACGGTGAAGTAGATGGATGTGTGTTCCGGGTCGAGTTCATACCGCGCCATGTCCGCCTGCGCAGTTGCTGCGAAAGTGGTGAAGAAAGCCGTTGTGACAAGGAGCGTACGCATGGTTTATGTGTCCTGTTCTAAGCGCGTGAAATGCCTTGGTGGGCGAAAACATCGCCATTGGGGACGCGCGGTCTAACTCTGCTATTGTGGCATATAGGGTGGTTGAGAGATAGGGCAGGTTCGATCTGATGCAGGCTGAGCAGCTGCGATGTGCAACGTGGAACATCCACCGCGCCAAGGGAAGTGACGGCAACGTCGATCCTGGGCGCGTTGTCGAGGCGATTGATCATTCACTGACACCTCTGGGCCTACATGTTCTGGCCTTACAAGAGGCAGACGGAGAGTGCCGACCTCACGCAAGTGTGGTCAATGTGCAAGAGATCGCAACCCGCACCGGGCTCGAATACATCCATGACTGCGCGCTAAGATGGGGAACCGAAAGCGATGGGTTTCTGGGCACCATCCTGTTTTTGTCACCGTCGCTGGAACGTACGAAAACCGACTTGATAGATCTACCGGGTCATTGTCACCGCGGTGCAGTGTCTGTCGAGGCAACGTTTAACACACGCGAGGTCAGGATCATGAGCACTCATTTGTCTCTGTCGCAGCCTCTACGCATCATCCAGATGAGGACCATCGGGCAATATCTGCGACGGCGCCCGCCCATGCAAACCATCCTGCTTGGAGATCTGAACGAGTGGCGTCCCTGGAGCGGGCTGATGCTCAATCGCCGACTGATTGGTACTGCGCTGCGCGGCCCTGCCCGCCGCACGTTTCCCAGTAGATGGCCACTTCTGCCGTTGGACCGTATCCTGACCAACCCGCCGGGCAAAGTGCTGCAATCGCGCACCGTTACGTCGACAAAGGTAGCACTGGCATCGGACCATCTGCCGCTGGAGGCGACGGTCACAGTTCCGTGATGTGGTTGTATAGTCCGCGTGGCCGTGGGTTATCTAAGGTGTCCAATGCCGCCCGCGGACCTAAGTAACAGACGAATTGGGTGAAGTAACACATGTTTCGCAGCACACCACACCTTGTCGAGCAGACGCTTGAGCCCCGCACACCAATAGCCGGGTTCTTGGGTGTTTCTGCTGTTCTGGGTGTGGTGCTGGCGCTGGTGTCGTTCTTTGCCTACGGCATGCTTGCAGTGCCGATTTTGATCTTCGCCGGCGCAGCGACGGTGGCGGGACATGCTCTGAATAACAGATATCCGCACCCGGTTCTGGGCGCCTGCAACATCGTCACCCTGGCGCGCGTGGCCATGATAGCCTTTCTGACTGGGGCGCTTGTGTCGCCCGACGTGTCCGTCTGGGTGGTGTTTGCAGTGGCAAGTTTGGCTTTTGCGCTGGACGGCGTTGATGGATGGCTGGCCCGACGAGCGGATCTGGTTTCGGATTTCGGTGGGCGGTTCGATATGGAAACGGATGCCGCTTTGGGCGCAGTGATTTCCCTATGGCTCCTGATCAGCGGGACCATCGGCGCTGAAATCCTGATCCTGGGATTCATGCGCTACGCTTTTGTCGCTGCAGCCTTCGTATGGCCGGCGTTGCAAGCGCCCTTGCCGCAAGCATTCCGACGCAAAGCAATCTGTGTCGTTCAGATCGCAGCGCTGATCTTTTTGCTCTTTCCCCTGACACCGCAGGTCGCTGCAATACCCGTCGCTGCAATTGCAGCCCTGTTGCTAAGTTGGTCGTTTCTGGTCGACATCCTTTGGCTTGTGAGGCGCGCCGCATGAGGCGCGTTGTGGCACTGGCCGTTTCCGCAGCGGTGGTCTTTGCCGTTCTGGTATTGCCGAACCATCCGGGCGCCGTGGCATGGAACACGCTGAACCGCTGGCCGCTGGAGCTGCCAGTGTTGCTTCTGGGTATGGTGGCCATTGGGCGGCGTATGGGTGTGACTTACGTCTGTGCGCTTTTGCTATTGCTGGCTATCGTGATCAAAGTTGCAGATTTCGGGATGTTCAGCGCCTTCAACCGCACGTTTAATCCCATCCTCGATACGTTTCTAATTGGCGCAGGTCTGTCTCTATTGCGCGAAAGCGTTGGGGGCGTGCCAACCGTATTGGTGGTCATCGGGACCGCAGGGTTGCTGGTTCTTCTGTTTCTGGTGCTCGAGCGCAGCTTGCGCACTTGGGCTTCAATTGGGCCCGCTCGCTCGCTGCGCGTAACAGCGGCTTTTCTGGCGCTGTTGTGCGCGGGCTGGGCTGCGGCAGATACCGGGCATCACTTCGAATACTGGCGCTTTGACAAGAGCCCGCCGGGCACGGCCTGGACCACGCGCTTAACACTCAAACGCGGAATCGAGGTGCAGCAAACCGCCACGGAGCTTGCCCGATTTACTGCAGAGGCAAACAAAGATACCTACGCGAATTCTGCCGGTCTCTTGAATGCGCTTGAAGGTCGGGACGTTGTTTTGATCTGGATCGAAAGCTACGGGCGCGCCAGTTTTGACAATCCACTATATGCGCCGACCCATTTGGAAACACTGCGCGTGGCCGAGTTCGAGATCGCACGCTCTGGTATGGCGATGAAAAGCGGTTGGTTGACCTCACCGACCTCGGGCGGTCAGAGCTGGCTTGCTCATGGTGCCTTGGCAAGCGGGCTATGGACGACGAACAGTGGGCGCTACACCGCGATGCTGGCCAGCGGTCACAAGTGGTTGTTCCACTTCGCTCAGGATGCAGGCTACCGCACGACGGCGATCATGCCCGCGATCACTATGGGATGGCCAGAAAGCCTTGCGATGGGCTTTGACACGGTCATCCCGGCAGCGGACATCCCCTATGAGGGCGCGCGCTTTCGCTGGGTCACGATGCCTGACCAGTTCACATTGGCCACTTACCCTGCACTTTTGCCCGCGGACCCGCGCCCGGATTTCATACAAGTCGCCTTGATCTCCTCGCATGCCCCGTGGACGCCAATCCCGGATGTGGTGCCGTGGGATAGGGTTGGCAATGGGACGGTTTTCAACGAAATGGCGGCCCGCGGACCTGCGCCAAAGGATCTCTGGCGCGACCGGGACGCCGTGCGCGATGCTTATCGCAGGTCCGTGGACTACGCGCTCCGGGTTACATTCGAGCATGTGGCGGACCTGGGCGATAACGCGCCGCTGGTAATCGTCGCAGGCGATCATCAGGCTGCAGGATTTGTGGCGGGAAGCGACAACAAGGATGTCGCCGTGCACATGATTGGCCCGCCGGACCTTCTGAGCCTGATTGATCATTGGGGATGGACCGATGGTCTTGTCCCTTCAGCAGAGGGTCCGGTGCGGCGCATGGACAGTTTCCGCAATAACTTTCTGGATGCTTTCACGCATGCGCAACTTTCGAAGATGGCCGGCCAATGAGTATGCGTGGGATCAAACTTGCGGTTTCAATTGGCTGCCTTGTCATTTTGCTGTGGTGGACCAACCCCGCAGAGGTGCTGGCGCAGTTGCGCGGCGCGGACATGAAGTGGATTGCGCTGTCCTTGCTAGCTTTGACAGTCGCTACCTTTTCGATGGCCGACCGCTGGAAAACCACCGCCGGCGCATTTGACATACGCTTCAGTTACGCGTTCGCCTTGCGCGAATACTACCTCGCCCAGTTAATCAACAGCGCCTTGCCCGGTGGCGTCGCAGGTGATGTGACCCGAGCGGTCCGGGCCCGTGGCGCTGCGGATGTTATCCGCGCTGCGCAATCGGTGATGGCCGAACGGATGCTTGGCCAGGTCGCCATTCTCGGTCTCATGTATGCAGGTTTTACCATCACTCTGGCGATGCCTGCAGGCCCCGACTGGACCCGTTTGAGTCTGCTTGTCTTGGTGGTCCTGACAGGGTGCGGTTCGGCGGCTTGGTTAGTTTCAAGACGCGATAGCGTGACAGGACGGTTCGTTCAAAAGGTCCTGAAGCTGATCCCCCAACCTGTCATTCTTCTCCATAGTGCAATCACAACACTGTGTCTGATCTTTGGCTTTTACGCTTGCGCGCGGGCAATAGGCACCTTCATTCCGGCCGCGGCGTGGGCAACGCTGATCCCGCTGATCCTGTGCGCGATGCTGATCCCTCTGTCGGTTGGCGGCTGGGGTTGGAGAGAGGGCGCTGCCGCCGCCCTCTTTCCGATGATCGGTGCGCCCGCCAGCGCGGGTATCGCAACCGGGGTCACTTACGGTGTCGTGCTCTTCGTCGCGGCGCTACCCGCCGCTGCCATTCTTGTGGCCCAGAGCTTTTCCGGAACCACCTTAACCAAGGAGAAACCAGATTTACCATGACACAACCTGCACATCTCACCCGCCGTTTCTTTCTGCAAACCAGTGCAGCAGGGGTGGCAACCGCAGCCGCAGGCGTGCCTGCGTTCGCCGCCACGTCGGTTAACTTCCAGCTTTCATGGCTGCATTCTGTCCAATTCGGTGGCAGCTACATCGCGGCGAAAAAGGGGTACTGGACTGAACAGGGACTCGATGTTTCGCTTAGTCAAGGCGGTCCCAACGCCCCGGTCGAGCCGCCGGTGGTCTCTGGCACAGCTTTGGTCGGGATTTCCGCCGCCGACTACACAGCCGCCGCCGTTTCCCAGGGCGCACCGTTCAAGATCATCGCCGTGGCCATGCAAAAGAACCCTTTCGCCATTGCATCGCTGGCGGCGAACCCGGTGAACACGCCGGCAGACCTTGTGGGCAAACGGATCGGCATGGCGGTCGCCAATACGCCGGTGCTGCAGGCGCTTTGCACTCTGAACAATCTCGACATCAACGATATCGAGATTGTGCCAACGCAATATGACCCCGCCCCACTGGTCAGCGGTCAGGTCGATTGCCTGCTGTGCTGGGAAACGGATTTACCGGTCGCGATGACCGTAAAGGGCGTCGATAATACGACAATGCTGATGGCGGATCATGGCTATGCCCTGCATTCCCAAACCTATATCGCGACCGAGGAGTCGATCGCCAACCAGCGTGCTGATCTCGTTGCACTGATCAAGGGCGAGGTGATGGGCTGGAATGACTACCTGAACGACACGGATGCCGCCGCTGCGCTGACGGTCGAGATGTTCCCTGATGCAGGTCTCGACCTACAAACCCAGAAGCTACAGGCCGCACGTCAAGTCCCGTTGATGTTCTCTGACCTGACCGCCGAAAACGGCTTTGGTTGGTTCACAGATGACACGGTGTCAAAGAACATTGAGACTTTGGCCCTGCTCGACCATGACGTGTCGGCGGGTTTATGGGACAGGTCGATACTGGAAGAGGTGCATGGCTGATCCAGCGCAAGGATTGCCGCGGCATGGCCAGCGTAGACATTCACTGCGATAGCATCACCAAACGATTTGGCGGAACCGAAGTGGTTATACCATTTTCTGTAACGCTTGCCGCAGGGCAGACCACCGCGCTCGTGGGTCCTTCAGGGTGTGGAAAGTCAACTATATTGCGGATGATTGCTGGGCTCGACACGCCAGACAGCGGGACGGTAGCACTGGGTGCAGAGCCACCTAGGACGGTTGCTCGGAACGGAGCATTGGCCATGGCCTTTCAGGATCCGTCGCTGCTGCCCTGGCGCAGCGCGCGCGCAAACATTGCGCTTGGAGCCGAGTTGGCGCGCAAACCCGTGGGTGATGTTGATGCGCTGATTGACCTTGTGGGACTTGGCGGTTTTGCCGACCACCGCCCGGGTGAGCTATCAGGCGGTATGCGCCAACGCGTCGCGATCGCACGCAGCTTGATTTCAGAACCCGATGTGTTGTTGCTGGACGAACCCTTCGGTGCAGTCGATGCCATGACGCGTCGACGGTTAAACGAAGATCTGCCACCGCTTTGGCGATCCCGCGGAGCGACCGTTGTGCTTGTCACCCATTCAGTGCAGGAAGCCGTGCTTTTGTCCGACCGTGTTTTGGTCTTGTCACCGCGCCCCGCGCGCGTGGTTGCGGACATCCCGATTGCACTGACAGGCACGCGGGACAGTAAACTTGTCCAGACTGCAGAGTTCGCAGCCTTGTCGAAAGAGATCTTCGCCGTTTTAGAGGACAGCATATGACCGTACTGCGCTTGCTATTATGGCTCTGTGTTGTGTTGGTTTTATGGGAAGGTGCTTTGCGCTTGGTGCCGGGCAGCCTGCTGGTAAGCAGTCCTTTGGCAATTGCGGGATATGTATCAAACAATGCAGCGCTGCTTGCCCGCGCTGCGCTAGAAACGTCGGTCAACGCCGCACAGGGCTTTGTCTGGGGGAATCTCGCAGCGATAGGGTTGGGCACCATAATGATCGTCTTCCCCCGCAGCGCGCGAACGCTATCTGCCGTTTGCCTGCTTGTGTTTTGCGTGCCGTTGATTGCCAGTGGACCCATTTTGCGCGTGTTGTTTGGGCCCGGCACTGGCCCACAGATCGCGCTCGCCGCCTTGGCAGTTTACTACACAACCCTACTCACGCTACTCGTCGGCTTGCGCGCCGTGTCACAAACTTGGACTGATCTGATGCTCGTTTATGGCCGTGGTCCGATGTCGACACTGATCCGCGCGCGGGCGCGCGCAAGTTTGCCATATCTCTTCGTGGGCCTACAAATCAGCGCACCTGCCGCCCTTTTGGGAGCCATGATCGGCGAGTTCACGGGGGCAGAACGAGGGCTGGGTGTGCTGACCTTGCGCGCCATGCGGGGGTTGGACACAAATGCGACATGGGCGCTGGCGCTTATTGCTGCACTGATCGCCATGATCGCTTATGGGTCGATCGGCTGGCTTGGTCAGCGCGTCGTTGCGTACAGGCCCGTCATTCTGTTGTCGGCAACTGCCGTCTCTGCACGTCAGAGACCATGGAAGTACCTGATCGAGATTGGGTTCACTACGGCTTTCGTGCTGATCCTTTGGCAAGTGTCGATGGATGCATTAGATCTCAACCGCTTTTTCGCGAAACGTCCCGGCGATGTGTGGGACTTTCTGGCCGAGGCGCAAAATCGGAACACAGTTTTGTCGGCTCTCGCTGAAACCTTGTCTTTTGCCGTTCCTGGATACCTTGCCGGCCTTGCCTTGGGCGCGGCGCTGGCTGCATTGGTGGTTTTGTCGCCGGCATTGAACCGCGCAACAATGCCGGTTGCCGTAGCGCTGCGTGCTGTGCCAATCATCACGACTGCACCGCTTCTGGTGCTTGCGTTCGGGCGCGGTCTGGTGGGGACCATGGTCGTCGTCGCAGTAATGATCTTCTTCCCGACATTTGTCGCCTGCCAGCAGGGTCTTCGCCAAACGCCCGGTCAGGTCGTTGACCTTTTCAGAAGCTATGACGCCGGTCGCTGGCACTTGCTGCGCGCGGCACAAATACCAGCAATGCTACCCGCCTTCTTCGCCTCTGCCCGTATGGCCGTGCCAGCCGCTTTACTGGCGATCACAACAGTAGAATGGCTTGCGACAGGCAAAGGGATCGGCGTTTTGATGGCCACAACGGCGAGCACATCCAACTACAACATGCTATGGTCCTGCGTTGTGATCCTCGCGGTTGTCGCAGTGGTGGTTTATGCCGCTGTCGCCACAGTGGAGCATAGGGTCCTACGCATATACGCGAATGAACAGGTGTGATGAATCAAGCCGTTTTTGCTATCCCTGGCGACAAGAATCGCCGCACCGGAGGCTTCATATATGAGGCCCGCGTGCTGCATGAATTGAACGAGATGGGGTGCAGCATAGCTCATTTGCGATTGCCGGACAGCTTTCCCGATCCTACCGTCGCAGACATGGTGGCGGCTCTGGATGTCTTGTGCGCTGTGCCCTCGGATCAACCGATCATATTGGATGGTCTTGTTTTTGGGGCAATCGATCCCGACGGTCTTGCCGAAGTTCAAGCGCCAATCATTGCGATGATCCACCATCCTCTTGGCCTGGAAACCGGACTGCCCAAAGCGCGTTCCGCTTTTCTGCTGCAAAATGAAGCTGCCGCTTTGCGCCATGCCGATCATGTTGTGGTTCCGAGCTCTGAAACAGCGCGCAGTTTGTGCCGTGATTTTGGTGCAGAAGCACACCGGATCACAATCGCACCGCCCGGTTTTGATAGGCCGGTTGTGAACCGTCAGCTCTCTGATCCACCGCTCATTCTCTCCGTCGGGCTTTTGGCACCTCGTAAGGGTCACGATGTCTTACTGGACGCTTTAGGGCATCTCGAAGCCCTCCCTTGGCAGGTCGAAATCGTAGGCAAGACACATGATCGGGACTATGCCGCCGCCTTGTTCAAGCAGGCACGCGCGCTTAACATCGACTCGCGCGTAGCTTTCGCAGGCGAGCTTGATCAGAACGACCTAACGGCCCGTTTCAATGCAGCATCGGTTTTTGTTTTGGCCACGCGCTACGAAGGCTACGGCATGGTGCTGAGCGAGGCGATGATGTACGGGTTACCAATCGTCTCTTGCCGTGTCGGTGCCGTGCCGACAACAGTTGGCAAGGCCGGGATTTTAGTTGCGCCCGACGATCCTGGCGGCTTGGCAGATGCTTTGCAACGGGTCATTCAGGACACGCGCGAGGCACAGCGGCTCTCTCGCTTGTCGTTACAACGGTCATCTACGCTGCCCCAATGGCGAGACACAGCCCATGAGTTTTCGACGATAATAGCGCGGCTTAGATGCGCATGAGTATTCCTCCAAACGGCCGCGGAATACGACCCCCCACAAGAAGCCCATATGATCCACAAGATGTCATCGGCCTTGACGTTAGAGCGCGTCTTCGGGCTAAGCGTGACGTTACTAAACCGTGCAGTCTTTGTGAAAGTGCGCGTTGCAACCCTCGAGTATGGGCATAGTGTTGCAGTTTCCACGAACGACGGCTTTCAGGTACCCCGGCTGGGATCCGCGAATGTCGGCAGAGGGCCACGAGCAGAGAGTGTATCGAACCGTCCGACTTTGGTTCTGCTCCCAATGATCCAGAGGCGCTGATGTCAGACAGCTGGGCCGCCCAGGGGTACGGCTAAGTCACGCCACCCGATACCAACAAGCTCAGATCAAAAAGACATCGTCATTCAGCAGATCATCAAGAAGACCCAACCCTGCAACGTCAACGTCTTTGGATGGCACGGGCTCCACCTCTGGGGCTTCGTCTCGTTGCAATGAGTTCCAGATCATCTCCTGATCGGTCTCCACCGGCGCGTCGCTCTGTATTTCAACAAAGTGAATCTCGTCAGAGTCGTCCACAATTGGGGCCTGCTTTTGGAATTGCGCAAATTTCGGTAGGGCGTAACCAACCGTTCCGCTGCCGTTGATGTCGTATTGGTAGAAGTCTTCGACATCGATAACGTCAGGGATAATCTCTCCGCTGAGATAAGCTCCGGAACTGTTCAGAGTCCATTCCACATAGGTGCCGTCGGTGTTTTGCAGCAGAACTTTGTAGCCGCCCCCAAAAGCTTCGGCATGTAATGCTGTCCATCCCGGAAGAGTGTTTGGGCCAATGTTCTGCCCGTTCCAAGTCAGAGTTTTGGTGCCATCCACAACATATGTATCTTGCGCCGAAACGTCCAGATTCACAGACCCGTTGGTTTCGATATTGCTGACAACAACATGACCGACGTTGTTGTCGCCATCGATATCGGCATCATAGAAGGTCTCGACATCGACGACGTTGCCGATCACCTCACCAGCGACGTATTCGCCAGTACCGTTCAGCGTCCATTCGACATAAGTGCCATCTGTGTTCTTCAACAGAACTTTATAGCCGCCGGTAACTGCTTCGGCCTGTAGCGCAGTCCATCCCGGCAGAGTGTTTGGGCCAATGTTCTGCCCATTGTAGGTCAATTGCTTGTCACCATCGATGATGTAGCCGGTTTGTGTCGAACTCTGAAGCGTGATAGCGCCAGCGCTTTCAATGCTTGTGGTGACATGACCAACAGTGCTGTCGGTATTCAAATCAACGCCATAGAAAGCTTCAAGGTCATAAACGTTGCTTGCAGTCGCTCCGTCGACGTAAGCTCCGGAACTGTCCAGAGTCCATTCCACATAGGTGCCGTCGGTGTTTTGCAGCAGAACTTTGTAGCCGCCCCCAAAAGCTTCGGCCTGTAGCGCAGTCCACCCCGGCAGAGTGTTTGGGCCAATGTTCTGCCCGTTCCAGGTCAGCGTTTTGGTGCCATCCAAAACATATATATCTTGCGCCGAAACGCCCAGGTTCACGGACCCGTTGGTTTCGATATTGCTGAGAACATGACCGACGTTGTTGTCGCCATCGATGTCGGCACCATAGAAGATCTCGACATCAGCGACGTTGCCGATCACCTCACCAGCGACGTATTCGCCAGCACTGTCCAACGTCCATTCCACATAGGTGCCATCTGCGTTCTTCAACAGAACTTTATAGCCACCGGTAATTGCTTCGGCCTGTAGCGCGGTCCACCCCGGCAGAGTGTTTGGGCCAATGTTCTGCCCATTATAGGTCAATTCCTTGTCACCATCGATGATGTAGCCGGTTTGTGTCGCATTCTGCAGCGTGACAGAACCAGCGTTTTCAACGGTTGTGGTGACATGACCAACAGCGCTGTCGGTATTCAAATCAACGCCATAGAAAGCTTCAAGGTCATACACGTTGCCTGCAACCGCACCGCTCTCAAATTCTCCATTTGTGTCCAAAATCCATTCCACATAGGTGCCGTCGGTGTTCTGCAGCAGAACTTTGTACCTATGGATCTCAAAAGCTTCGGCCTGGATGACAGTCCATCCCGGCAGAGTGTTTGGGCCAAAATTCTGCCCGTTCCAGGTCAGATTTTTTCCATCGATGATGTAGCCAGTTTGTGTCGAATTCTGAAGCGTGACAGCGCCAGCACTTTCAACGGTTGTGGTGATATGACCAATGTTGTTGTCACCGTTTAGATCGGCCCCATACACCGTCTCCAAATCAACAACATTGGCAACATTCGAGCCGCCTGTAGCTTCGCCCTGACTGTTCAGAGTCCATTCTGAATAAGTACCGTTCACATTCTGCCAAAGCAGGCGGAAGCCTGTTGCTGTTTCTTCAGCCTGAATAGCGCTCCAACCTGCTAGTGAGTTTTGCCCGATGACCTGGCCATTCAATTTCAAGGCAATATTGTCCGATCCTCCATCGAGGACATAGATACCGTGGGCCGCATGTTGCAGAACCGTACCATTGGTTTCGATGTCGCTGATTTGCATGGCCTGCATCACACCCGCTTGAGTGAACCCCTGCAAACCATTGGAGAACTGGAACGTCTCTACGTCATTGGAAACAGTAAACGTGACGCCGTTAATAAGATTTGTGAACCCGAAAGTCGTACCATTGTTCAGGAATAGGTAGTCAGTGATGGTGTAGACGAACCGGATCGTGTCGAAGCCCGAACCGCCGATGAAAGATCCGCCGTTGCTGGATACAACGGCGATGTCATTGTCGCCCCCACCGTTGACCACATCTACACCAGCTCCTGCAGCGACATAGATCACGTCGTTGCCACTGCCGCCATTGATTGTGTTGCCGTTATAGCCGTTGGACAAGGAATAGAAGACGTCGTTGCCTGCGTTGCCAGACAGCACGTTCGACGCAAGGTTGCCAAAGATTATGTCGTTGCCCGATCCACCGGACGCATTTTCGATCACAACACCATGGGCGATGGTGTATCCACCTCTCACGCCTGAGGCAGACGAGACCGCTCCACCACCCGTGGCTGAATAGTCAAGCGTCGCCGGGCGGAGGTCCAGAACGGCATCGTTGCCGGCGATATGTGCCAATGTATCGATACCACCGGTGTCCCAAATGGATTGATAGCCGGTTCCCGCAGCATTTACCGCATCCAACGTATAAGTGTTGTTGCCAGAGTTGGTCGAGGTATTGGCGCCATACATTGCCTGCAACGCCGCGATATCCAAAGCACCAAGCCCTGTCGAGCCACCAGAGGTTGCGGATAAAGGCAGGACGCCATTTTGACTGGTCCACCCGTCATTGTAGGACATGACGGTAAAAATACCTTGGTTCAGGCCCGCTACACCGAACGAGTCAAATGGCTGGGTCACACCAGCCATCACCGAAGAACCTAACCCGTCATCATGAGGGTGACCCAAACCCAAAGCGTGACCAAGCTCATGCAGAATCGTAGTGAAAAAATACCCGCCAGGTGCACCGTTCGAGGCGTTCCAGTAATCAGTGTTGAAGGCGCCATACAATGGCGTGCTGCCTCCCGCGACCGGAGCCTGGTGAAAGCCCAGAATTGACGGCCGCGAAAAAAACGAACTGGGTGCTACAACCTCGATCAGATCAGCGCTGGCGACGCTTGTTTCAACAAAATTTATGTTCGCCACCGACTCAATCACATCCAGAGCCATTTTGAATTGCGCTCTGAGGCTTGGCGTCCAAGCCCCTGTGTCCAAATATTGGGCGAGACTATACGTGATGGTCGTAACCGTATTGGGATTCCCATCACCAAAGGCATAATTACCCTGAATGGCACTGAGAGGGGAAGAAGCTGAGGGACGGGGTATGTTGGTGAACATTCTTCTGCTTTCGGGTTCTTACTGAAATTCTGAACTAATTTGAACGGCTAAACTGTTTGTTAAGGATTATGCAACTTTGATGCGAGGCGTCAGTCCTGGTTTTAGGTCGAAAATCCATACCGGTTACCGCAAGGACACAGTCTAAAGCGTGACGTTACCGTCTAAATGGGCGTTCCCGAGCACGACACCTGTGCCGGGAAAGGTTTGGATTCTTTTTCCTATATACATGCCATATGCCGAGTTGATTGCCGGGTATAGTTAATTCGGCATTAGGCAAGTATTCGTTCGTTTCGAAGCAAGGGCTTGAAGAGTATGGTGGCGAGTATTGGCTTCATTTTGGGCCGTGTTTTGCAATCATTTCAGGCGAGTGAATTTACATCTGAAAGCAGTCTACGTTAGGGGTGTGGCAACAATTTGGCGCGCGCCAGCCATCAACGCTACCAATGCCCGATCCATGTCAAACACTGAGGAAGCAGGGTGATCATTGAGAGGTCGCTTCGACCACGCCGAATCGGGCATTTCAACATGCGGAATCTGAATCGCTCCGGTTTAGCCGGAGGCCCTTAGCTTCGTTTCGCGCGACCAATCGATACATACGAGGGTGGCCATTTCCAGATCCTGCACGTTGCGCCTCAGGCCCCGGCTGATAGACAAGCTCGGTTTTGTAGAGGCCGTTATCGTCTCAGCGAGGGCATAATCGTAACTGTCGCCAGCGCGGCCGACCGACGGCTCGAGCTCGGCTTCAGCCAAACGCTCTGTGTATCGTTTGGACGGGTATTGCCGACCGCGGTCCGAGTGATGGATCAATCCCTCTTTCTGGACAGAGCGTCGATCATGCAGGGCTTGTTCCAGAGCATCGAGAACAAGGTCTGTCTTGGCAGACCGCGAGACCCGCCATCCCACGATGCGGCCAGCGAATGTGTCGATGACGAAGGCGACATAGACAATGTCTTGCTAGGCAGAGATGTACGTAAATCACTGACCCGCATCAAGTTTGGTGCTGGGGCCCGAAACACGCGGTTCACCTTATCAGGTGGACATCGCGCTGGCGTGTTGGGGACCGTTGTTTTGGCCACTCATCCGCGCGCGGCACCCCGGATGCCAATCTGTTTCAGTCGGCGCTCTACCGCACAGCGCAGCATGCAAGTTGATGATAGAAAGTTGACGGCGCAGTCGGCAGCACCCTGCAGATCGACTCGGTACCGTGAACAACGCGCTGACCTTCAATGAAGGCGATCATCGCTTCAGCGGGCGGACGAGTTCCGCTTGCGCAGAACACGCGCTTGTCTTGCAGAGGATCTCACTCACTTGACGTAGCTCGCGGACCTCACGTTCGAGAGCTTTGATCCGCTCCCTTTCCTCGGTGGGGATACCGTCTCACATCCCGTTGTCTTTCTCGGCCTGCTTGACCCATCCGCTCAAGGTCTGGGGAGTACAGCCGATCTTGGTGCGATGGCCGTGATCACCCCCGCCTGCGCCTCATAGGAGCCTTGATGCTCGAACTGATCTCGCTCCCGTGTTGCTTGTTCTTCTTTTGAGCCTGGCGGGGCAGATCAGCACCCTTAAACAAGTCGCGGTGGAGCTTGCCAACATGTTCAGCAAACTAAGGCTTATGAACATGGCGCGTGGGGAATTCGTGACGATCGGGACCTACGTTCCAGACATAACATCGATGCCAGGGCTGCCTGGTTGGGTGCAGTAGCCCGCGAGCCTGGTGACGGTTACGTTGGTTGCATGACGTCAACCCCCACCTATCGTCAAAACGAGTAAATGCGTTTTGCCACTGGAACGAATACACCATTGACCGAACCGCGTGAATTCACACAACCAGAAGGACCGTAGGCGCTAGAAACAACCTGACGATGCCAAATAGCGTCGTGTTAGAGATCTACCGCACCATTTGCTGCAATGCGTATAGAAGCCCGCTTTGACGAGGCATCAAAATTTGCGCCAAATCCAATCTCGTATGTATCACGATGCTTCGATCACGTCAGCTCATGGCTACTGAACAGGCTCGCCTCGAAGCGCTTTATGACCGGTCGAGCTGTAGTGTGCGTATCTTTCGTTCCGTGCAATAACTCTGGAAAGATTTCGGTCAGTTCTTCGTAACCCGCCTGATCCACTTGCGTAATGTAATCGCCAGCGAAAAAACTCTCTAGAAGCGCGCCGTCAGAGAAGATGATTTCGTGTTGGTCAAACATGAAGTGCGTGTAGGTGACTTGATCGCAGGGCTCGCGAAATATCCGGTCGCCGTTGCACAGATGCTTCGCGGCGGAAAGCAACTCAGGTTCCTGAAGCCAAAGCTCGCATTTCCAACCGGACAATAGAACGCGATGCTGTGGAGAAAGTCGGATCCGCCGCTTGTTGCCAATCGAGCCCGGTAGAAAACAGATTGGAGCATGCTTGCCGCGACCGGAAACAGTCCGTTTGCCGATCCACCGGATCGGTTTTGGGCCATGATCTAGGGTTTCAACCAGATCGCCGCAGACAAGGTCTTCGACCAGCACATCTCCCTTGGGTGTTCTGATTGGCGTACCGTCAGTAAAGCAGGCGACCGTGACATTCTCAACATTGACATAGACGAAAGTATTGCCGTTGGGCAGGGTGACGTTACCCCCTGTTGAGCCGGGCGAGAACGGTACGAATGTCGATCCCGCTGGCAGGACCAGACTATCAGTTCCCGCTCCGCCCTGGACGAAAACCGTGTTAAGCCCCGCATTAATGATGTCGTCGCCTTCGCCGCCATCTAGGTTCCCGGAACCGTCTTCTCCAAAAAGTACATCATTGCCTTCGCCGCCGGAAAGGTTGTTCGACCCTGAACCACCACGCAACAGATCGTCACCGTCGCCACCGTTAATATTGTTGTTCCCGGTGCCGCCGATCAGCGTATCATTGCCATCGCCGCCGGTCAGAGTGCCGCCAAGACTGCCGTCGTCCTGAAAGGTATCGTTTCCGCTGCCACCGGTATAGCCACTGCCATTCAGGCCGACCGATCCGCTAACGTTACTGTCGGCATCGTTGCCTTGATACTGGACAAACTGGTTGAACGATCCCGCAGCCAGATCCGCATCGGTGTAGGTCGTGGTCGTGCCGGTGGATGTGTCGGAAAAAGTAATAGAGCTACCAGTTATGGTGATCTGGAAATTGTCACTGATACCGCGCGCGTCGATTGTACTGTCCGGGCCGACGTCCAGACCCGCCCAGAATGACGGATCAGATATATTGGCATCGGTAAGAACGACGAAGACAGGCATTGTCTTTTACCTCTAGCGGCCAGACGGACGCATTCGGACGGTTTCCGTCTAAATCAGAACTGCTTGATAATACCACTCATTCTACAACGGAATGCTTCGAGTTCAAATTGCACAAAAGAGAAATAGCTTCGCTTGGATAGTTTTTGCCGATGCCGGACACTCTCCGGTCGTTGTCTCGATGACGGCAGCGCGCGCAAAGTGAAACAAGGATTTATCAATAGACTAGGCTGCACAATAGCCGTTTAGCGGTCTGTTTATCCCGTTTCGATTGGGTTTTCGTGCACCATGGCACACTGCTGACCACCTGCAGGCCAAAGCCAGTAGAGCGAAAATGGCTCCCATTGAAAATTCGATAAATTGATTAATTTGTGTGAGCGTTTCATGAATAGAATACTTGAACACTTGCAGAAATATGAATCTGGAATTTGATGGTCTGGCGAAGGTTTGGTTTTGCCGCAAAGAGGACCTATCGACGCGATGGGTGCGACAGACCTGCAACAAGTGCGCACTCGTTAAATCAAAACTAGCTTCAGCGACGCTTGCGCCGCAGCTGATCAAAGCGCAGGCCACTGGACTTTTCGCCGCGGCCGGTCTGTTTGCGCACGCCCAGCCAGGTGAACACTTCGCCGCCATACCACCTTGTGCGTTGAAAGCTCTGACTGATCTTGGCACCTGCGCGGGGCACTTCCTCTTCGTGCAAATCATACGGATCGCCACTGCCCAGATTGTGGCGCAGCAACGCAGTGCGCGGACGGATCGGTTCGGGCGGGTTTGGATCGCCGTCGATCAGGCGGGGCATAGCGGCCCGGCGTAGCTGGATTTCGCGGGTACTGCCGGGTACATGTACCGGCACAAAGGGGATCCAGTTTTCCGGGACGCGAGTCATCACGCGGTAACGCCACGCGGCGTCGTTTTCCAGCGGATCGGGGGGGTCGGGCAAGGGGCCGTCATCTTCGACCAACCTTTTGAAATAGCGCCGGGTTTCGTGTCCGGTACGGCGTCCGAAGCGGCTTTGACCATGCGGCAACGGCACCCGAGTCTCGATACCCCAGACCATGTTCGCCACCTCGTCGCGGATCAACTCGGCGGCCTCTAGCGGACGACCTTCGTGGATTTTCGGTGCCGAAGGGATCACAAGCAGACTGGTATCAGCCGGAATGTCATCCGAGCCGCGCGTCGCCAGGTTATACATCGACCAACGCTGCCAATCCTCGTCATCGCCTTTGCCCGCCGCCTCAATCCACAATCGTTCGCCAAATACGTTTGTCACGCTCAACCCCCGCACCTTGGACAAGGTACCTGCAGGCATCGTCAGCGGCAGCATGAACCAATCATTGGCGTAGACCAGCGCAAACTCCATCACCAAAAGCTTGTTGATCTCGGTCGTGTCAGGATCCACGTCGCCGAAATTGGTGCTGCCGTCCTCGAACCGCCACCAGCGCGTGTGCGGCATACCTTCAAAGCTGATCGGAGTGGGCAGGAAGCTCGACGTGGTCGCGTCCAGAACATCAGCCGGTGCCGGGGCATCCGCAACCGGACCAAGCCCGTTGCCGCCCGGTTCGAAATCCAGATTATACCAATCCAGATGGCCGTGATAATACTCATCCGCCGTTAGATGGGCCTCATCACCGCCGTGAATAGGCGCCGATGTATCAAAGGAATACTCTAGCTTAGGTGGTTGCCAGGCATCACCGACCCCTTCGTCAGGCTGATAAAACAACCGTTCATACCAGGCAAGGAACACCGCCTCGGCATCCTCGATGGGTCCGGCACTCGCCGCATTGTCTAGCGTAATCCGGTCATGCGCATGCTGGCCGGGCGTGCGCAACCAAAGCAGCAGCTCATAGCCGTCCATTGCCCGGCCCGCCAACGCCGAGACCGCTTGCCAACTGTCCAGATGCGCGCAGACGGCGGCATCTGCGGACACCGACGGGTCAGGTTCGTCAAAGCCGAACTCATTGATGAATTTCTGCCGCAAGCCGACTTCAATCCCGTCAACGAGTTTAAGCCAACGGCGGCCCATTTCGGCACGGATATCGATTGCCATTGGTTGCGCGCCCGCTTCAAAGGGGATCGGGCGCTGTTCCACTTTGGCCTCAAGCGGGACATCGTCATCGAAGGCTTCGGCATCATGGCCGCGCGGACGGTACTTGGTCAGCTGAGAGGTTTCAAAATGCACCTTGGCCGTGACCGGTGATCCCGCGTCGTCGCCCTTGAATTCGCCCATCTGCCATTGCTTGGTCAGCATCCACAGCGCATCGCGAACTTCGGCCTGAAGCGCACGATCGAAATCATGCCGGCGCGGCCGCCCTTCCAGACGGTTCCACAAAGTGACCGTCGGCAATGTCCGTTTGGCGGTGAACACCGCCTCGATATTCGAAAGGGCAACGAAATCATTCATCACTGTTTCCTTGCGCAATATTGGCCATGACGGCAGAAAAATTGTTGTTTTCCGCAAAGTTGAGCGCCGCCGTCAGCGGATAGAGGGTCACAGCTGAGATCACTGCAGGCAGAAATCGCCCATAGCCAGTGGTGTCGATATGGTCCGGTTCAATCGCCCGTTTGCGCGCCAGATCCATGGTTTCCAATACGCTGTCCACCAGATCGTCCCAGCGCCACGCCCCGGTGAATTCGGCAGGCAGAGCCAGCAGCAGGCTTTGTGGCGGCTCAGAGTTTGGCCGATCATAGTGGAAAGTCAGGCCGGTATCTTCTGTCCGGCTGGGTATGGTCTCGGTCATTTCATCCAGCAACAGCCCGGCCTGATCTTGCGTTTCGTCGAAGGGCACTGCGTAGTGGGCGGTATAAAGCAGCTTGTCTTCGTCGATCACAAGATCGCTGCCATCCGGCAAGGTCTGCGGATAATCAAGCGCCAGCCAAGGCAGATCGGGCCGGTGCGGAAATTGCAGCGGCTGCAGCGCCGGATCGGCGGTGCCAAAGGCCTCGGTCAATTGGGTGACGGTCTCAAAGGCGCCGATTTTGTCCCGGACCCGGGCAAAACCGGTCATGAAGTCATCCACTGGGAAGGGTCGGCCCAGCGTGGTTTCCTGATAGGACAGGATCGCGCGATCGGCTGTAGCCCCCAACCCCCAGGCTGCGCGCCATTCGGCCCCTTGAAGGGGAGGCAGGGCAAAGCTGGGCACCATCTGGAAATCGTCGCCAAAGATCGCCTGCGCAGCCTTGGTCCGGTCTTCAACCTGTCGCCGTGGATCAGTTTGCGAATCCGCTTGGATCATCAAAGCGTCCACCGCTTCCAGGCGCGTCGTCATTTCAGCGGCCATGCCCGCCGCACGGCTTGCCATGTCGGTGGCCAACGTGACAATGCCGGTGACATGAGCGCGCAGGTCCAGCGGCTCGGTGTCGAAATCCGCCAAGGTCGCAAGCCGTGCCTCGATGGCGTCATGCAGGCCGGAAGCGGTGTCCTGTGCTGGGCCAATCGCTGCCAGCGCGTCGCGTTCGGCGACGAAAGCGGGGCGCGCAGTGTTCACCAGATCGTTGCGATAAGCATCCGGGTCGGCGGGTTGCGGGTCGGTGTTGGTGACTGCGATCAGCCGCTCGGCCAGGATCAGTGTTTCGAATTTAGCATTGTCGCCCGCGCCGGGATCACCGTCAAAGGCAGCGATCGCCGCATCGAACTCGGCCAGCCGGTCATCCAAGCGTTGCACCCGGTCGGTCAGCGTGGTTTGCAGCCCCGCAAAGATCCGGCCCCGGTCACCATAGATCACCCCGGTTCCGGCCTCCAATTGCGCAAAGGGCTGCGCCGCAAGAATAGCAGTCACGAAATCGTCGGCGGTGGCATCAATCTGTGTCACGATTTGGGCGGTGGGCTGCGGGTCGGCCTCGATTTGTGCCGTCAACGCAACCGCAAAACTATCCAGATCGTCTCGCGCCGCAGCCATGGCTGTTCGGTTCAGGGCAATGCGTTGTGGATCAAGCGAGACACTCACGTCCTGTGTCTCGGTTGCCTCGTCTTGCAGGGCCATGTCGGTTGGTCGCAGCGGGCGCGATTCAAGCAACATCCGACGCAAAGGTTTGATCATCGCCGTCAATTCAAAGAACGGCACATGCCCGGCCAGCGTACCAATACGGCGGCGATAATGGATCGTCATCGCCACATCCGGGCGCGGGGCATGAGTGCGGATCACATGCGCCTCAATCATGTCATCCAGCGCCTTGCCCGCCCGATCATCATCGGGGTCGAGCACGTAAAGCATGTCCAGTGGGGCCAGTCCCAGATCGGCCTGACTGACCTCGTGTTCAGCAAGCGATGCACCATCCGGCCCGATCAACTCGACAACACAGGCAACGCGCACTGCATCGGGCAGCACCCCGGCCAGCCAGGCATCCAGCGCCGGTTCACAGCGCGCACGCGGCGAAATGCGGGCGGCATCGGCCGGATCCAACCCCACCGGCAGATGCAGCGCAACGCGGTGCGTCAGGTTCACACCGGTGCGCGGCGTGCGGATCACGTCGGGCGTAGCCGGGAATTTACCTTTGGAATAGGTGTTCAGAACAGCGCCTGCCCTGTCGTAATTACCCTGCACCACCTGATGCACACTTTCGGCCATTGCCAGATCGGCCACGGCATCGGCAATATCCAGAAGACGTTTTGCCTCATCACTGATTGCGGCGGCTTGCGCCGGGCTTGCCGGAGGCAGATCATCACCCAGTCCAAATGGGTAGTCCTGCGCACCGTCTTTCAGGTGATCAACGAATTCCAGCCCATCAATCACATTGCGCGCCTCGACCTTGCGAATGCTGATTGCCTTGCCTGAGCGGGTCGGTTGCAGCCGGTCTCCGGCCAGCGGGAACACCTTGCGCAGATCGTAGATGAACTCATCCACCTCGACATCGTGACGGTCGTGCAAGCCACGTTCGAACTGATACCCCAGCAGAGCGGCAAGGTTTTGGTCGGCCTTCATCCCTTCGATGATCGACAACGCCATGCGCACACGTTCGGATGTCAGGTTCACCGCCAGACTCTCGGGATTGCCCGGGGTTGCGTTGGATATATAGCCATTGCGCAGGACCGCCGCTGTCACCGCATGGTTCAGCGATGGCGCGTGGATATATCCCTGGTTCTTGTCATCGCGGGCCAGCGGCGGCGCGTCCGGTGTGTTGAAGATTGCCCCCAGCTCACCGTCTAGACGCACAGGCTCCAGATTCTTGAACTCGGGCCGCACGTCTTCAAGATATCCCCAAGCGCCAACATATAGCCCGGTTTGCACGGCGGTTTCGCCCCGGTCCGTCTGTCCGTCGCCATCAAGATCAACAGGCGCTGAATAGCGCATCTGCTCAAGCTGCGCGCTCATCAACCCGCCATACCAAGCGTCCAATCGGTATGTGCACAAATCCAAATGCTCAGCAAAGCACCGTTCCAATGCTGCGGTGGGCCGTCCGCTTAGATGATCCAGTGCGCGCAACTGACGGCTCAGATAGGCCGTGGCCGTCATCGTGTTCATCACCGTCGGGATGAAATCGCCAATGCGCCGATCAGCCACTCCTGTGATCGTTGCCTCGCGCTGGTACAACCGCGCCCAGCGCGAATTGCCTGCCGCCTCTTGCGCAGGATCGGCCAGCGCCGCTTCGCTCACCTGGATAAATTCCGGCTCACGCCGGGCTTGTCGCGCTTCAATCGAGGTCATCAATCCGGCATTGACGAACAGTTGCACGCTGGTCTCGACATAGCTTAAGTCCAGCGCGTGGCGCATCATGTGATACAACAACGCGCGGGGCCGCCCATCGGCAAAGCCCTCTTGTCTGCGCAGCGTGTCATGAGAGGTCGCCGCCGCCTCACGCAGCCAAGCCAGATAATTCTGCCCGGTATCGGTATAGGCGCGGATCGCATCCGTTTCCGACAGCGCCACATCATCGATCAGCGGCCCGCTCAGATTATTGGGCGCGCGGGTGAAGTACTTTTCCAGAATGGACGGGATTTCGGCGTCTTCCGCATTGGGGTCATAGCCGTATTCCCTTAGCAAATTCAGCCCACTGGTAGCGTATCCCAGTGCAATGACAAGCGCGAGTAACCCGCCACCTGCCCCGCTTAGCCGCATCCGGTTATACAGTTGTTGCAAGCTCTCGGCATAGCGCTGCTGAAACTCGACGGAACCGGGATGCAACCCCAGAACATCCAACAACACCTGTTGTGGGTCTGCGGTGCCGGGCTTGCCGATGAAAGACACGCGATCCAAAAGCGGCTCAAGATCACCCTCGAACTGCCGCATCATGCCGTAGAGGCGGAGCAGGAATGGATCGCCCCCAAGCGCACTAGTGTTCACACTGGCCGCACCAATCGGATCGCGGTGTCGCGGCGCCATCCATCGCAGGCGTGATCGAGGTGTGACCGGCAAGATACCATAAGGTTGTCGCCCAACACGGATCGCCGGGATATTGCCGCGCGCCGACACATGCCGGTTGAAGAAATCGCGCAGCCGCCGGATCGTCGCATCCTCAAGCACCGGTTGCAGCATCGTGTCACAGAAATAGCCAAGCGTTGCAGGCCATAGCGCCACATTCATCGCCTTGGCATCGCGGATATCGGTGCGCCCGTAATGCGGGATCACGCGCAACGCCCCCGGGTCAAGCCCCAGCATCTCGGCCAACCAACGCCCATCGGTTTTGTCATACCAACCTGCGGGGTCGGGCGGGGCTGCGCCAAAATAGTGATCAAAACTGACATCGGGATCTTCGCGCCAGTTGTAATCCGAGGCAGCGCTCTCCACGTTGTTTGTGGGCCGTCCCTGCGGCAGTATCGTAAAGCCGGATTTGGACCGGTGATGGCGGCTGATCAGGTCTTCCATCCCGGCGCGACCTTCCTCGGCATCATCGCGCAGGCGCATGCCCAAGATCAGAACCTTATCGAATCCACGGCGAAATGCCACCGGATCCAGAGGGATGCGAAAGCCCATGCCAACCGAAACGGCCCTATCAAAGTCGGTGAGCCATTCCATTTCATCGCCGACCTTTAGATCTTCACCATCAGGGCGGATCTGTTCATCCTCTTCGGCCTGTGGATCTGGGGCCACCGCCAGATCCGGCTGGATCGGTGCGCCCAAGTGTTCCTCGGTCACTTCGCCATCATTGAGACCCATGAATACCAGACGATCCGGCAACAGCCGCGCGCGTGGTGTTGTGGCCCAGCCCTGCAGCCGCAATCCAGCATCCTCGTCGGTGGGGAAATGCAGAAAGGCGACCTGCACCTGCACATCCGCACGGGCCACGCCCTCGGGCGGCGTGTCTGCGAGGTTGGTAGGAATGTAGCTTTCGCGTAACTCCTGCGCACGCGCCGCATTTGTTGCGGCCTCCAGCGCGCTCAGCGCGGCGGCTTGCGCAGCAAGGTCTTCGCCTGCAATCCAGGTTGCGGCCCAATACGTCCGCAGGGCATCGGCCTCGGCAGGCGCCAGCGGAGCGCGGGTCGGGATGGTCAGGACGATCCATGCGCCGTTTTCAGGCGGATCCGGGCGGTCGGCTTCGTTCAGCGGCATGTAGGCCTGCGTGATCCAGTGAGATCGCCCGGCGCCCTGCCCGGCCATCATCACAGCCCATGCGCCACGCTCTTGTGCTTCGACACCCCCTGCTGCCCAAATCCCGGCCCAATAGGCGCGCGCGCTTTGCGCTTCGGTATCTGACGGCGTGTCTTCGAAACTGTCGACCGAGAAATCGTCCGGGTATACCCGCACCCAAAGCCGCCCAGTGTCACCATCGGTCTCATCCGCTGGTTTGAATCGCGTTTCAATACGCAACGGCACCAGACAGATGGGAATACGGTCGTTGAGATTGGAGATACGCTCGCGCGGGTGTACGGCGGCGAACTGCGCCACCAGGTCCCTTTCAATCAGACGCACCTCGGCAAGGCGCGCCCGTCGATCGGCTACGACCGCTTCGTGCTCGGCAATGCGCGCCTCCAGCTCTGCTGCTGCATCCGGGTTCTCACCGCCACGCCCTTGGAGCCAACGGGCTCGACCGCTGCGTTCCAAAGCCGCGCGGGCAGATCGCAAGGCGCGATCCTGATTTTCGACCTCGGCGTGGGCTGCGGCAAGCTCGGCTTGGCGGTCTTCGAACTCAGACATGGCCCCTTCCCCGCGCATTCGCGCTGTATGTTATGCCAACCTGTCCGCTCATTCCGGCAACATCTCGGCGGCATGCACACCCACCAGAACCGGCACCTGATAGAGGATGTAGGCCAGTTCGGCGGCATTCATCTGCGGGCGCCATTCGATCTGCAGGTCTTCGGGATGCTGGGTGACGACGAATGTGTTGGCATCATCGGGCGGCGCGCTCAGGTTCAGCGTTGGCGTACCAGCGCCGATTTGCAGGAACCCGTCATCGGCCGCCGGATCAAACACGTCGGGCCAGGCCAGATCGTTCCACGTTACCAGATCGCCCGCGCTTTCGATATCCAGTCCAAAACGTGGCTCGCCCGGGCGTTCCTTGATCACAAAGAACCAGCCAGGATCTTCGTCGCCTTCTTCGCCCGTGCCGCCTTGTGCTTCTGAGGCTGTCAAATCAAACCCGATAAAGGTGATATCGGGTGGCGCTTTCGCCTCATAGAGCGGCGTTCGGACAAGTTCCTCTTCGCTGCCTACCGTTTCTAATTCGCGCGGGTTGAAGCGGTCAATCTCGCCCTCTTCGGTTAACCGCCAGCGGGCGCGCTGCGCATAGATCACCGCGTTTGGGTATTTCTTCAAAAGCTCGCCCCGGATCACTAGAACGACCTCTTCCTCGTCATCCCCGGGTTCTTCGCGGTGGTCGTGATCACCCAGATCACTGAACCGCGACCAGAGGTGAATGGGCGGAATATCCCTAAGTTTCTCGCGCAATTCCTCTGCGCTCAGCCCATCGCGGTCCAGAACGCCGGCCGGGTCCCAAAACTGACGAAAATAGCTGCCGCGCTGATCTGTTGGGTATTCGCGCCATAAAAGCTCGGCACCCATGGCGACGTTCAGGCCCAACATATAGGCCTCGATAAAGCGCTGATTGGTCTCAAGCAGGGTGATCGTGTTGGGCGGGATCTTGTCGATATTGGGCAGGAAATTGTCCCCCGGCAACGCCAGCAACGGCTCGTACATGGGGATATCGAATTCCGGATAGGCCATTGCCTCGCGGAAGATCTCAAAATTCAGCGCCACAATATGGGCAGGAAAGGTGATACCAGTATAGGTGAAGTCCGGGATCGTAACCTTGGGATCCAACCCAGTATAGACCGATCCGACGATCGCCGGAATGTCGATCGGGTCACGCTGCGGAAACTGACCAATACTGGCGCTGACATCCAGCAGCGCATGCACATCTTTCAGCGCCCCTTTGAAACGGATCGCCTCGGGGCTGTCCGATGTTCCGGGCACCGGTTCGGGCAATTCGGGTACAGTTCCGGTCAGGGGCGGGACGTCCGCCAGTTCAAAGTCGGGATACTCGGGCAGCGCATCAATGACCTCGGGCGCATTGCCTTCGGGCAGTACCGCATCTGCAATCTCGCGCGCCCTTTGCAGCCGCTCGATCAGGATATAGCCGGCGACGCCCAAAGCTATGGCAATCAGCGCTGGCAGCCAAAGCGCCAGCAGTAGAAACAGCAGCGCAATCAGCGCAAAGATCCCCAGCACGATCCATTTCAGAAACGGGTTTCGCAACACGTCTTCGGGGATTGGCAGCCCGCCCAACGGGCCATCTTGTTCAAGCTCTTCGGCCAGCTCTTCGACAGTCGGCAAACCTTCTGGTGTCACGCGCGGAGGCGCGGCGCTGATTTCGCCGCTGTTGACCCGGTCCACCAAATCCTCGGGGCCTTTTGGGTTGTCAAACCCCAGCTCGGCGGCAACATGATCGCGCGGTCGCAGGATACGCCGCATCGTAGGCGACAAGATTGCGCTTGGCACCGTGCTTTGCCGCAGCTGATGCCGTATGTTCACCCCTTGCGACAGCACCCGCCGTTGCACCGGAGCGGTCAGGTACAGCGCCCGCTGCGTACTCAGATCGCGCACGCCGCCCAGGCTGCTGCCATACCAAGCGCCCGTGGCAACCTGTGCCATCTGAGCCAGTCGGATGCGTCGGTTAGCGGCAATGATATCGCCCACCTGTTCCCAGGCGGCGTCCATGTATTCTTCCTGGTTCTTCTCCAGCACCTTGGTGCCAAACCCCGCCGCGACGCGGAAGCGCGGATCCAGGTTGACCTCATGCAGCCAGTTTTCATCGGGTGTGATCGGATCACCATCGGCCTCTGACAGCAAACGATCTTGCAACGCGTGCCAGCGCCCATACAGCGGCGGCGTGATCAGCGGATCGGGATCGCCGTTCTGCTGATAATCGTCGGCTAAGTTGATGAAATCGGCCAACCCGGTCTGGAACGCATGTGGAAATGGCTGGTCCCAATCTTCAAAAGCCTGGCGTTCCGCCTCTTCGTCGTCATCCAGCGCTTCGTCTGGCACTTTCAGCGCACCGCCAAGGCGCAACACTCCGTCCAGTTCCGGGATCGCAATCCCCGGCAGGTTTGCACCGGGGCGCTGCACATCCATGTCGCGCCGACCCAGCCGGGGGTCTGGCGGGCGCGGTTTCAAAAGACGCACGAGGTATTCGAAATCGCCAATCTCGCCGGTTTTGAAATACCAACGGTGATAGAAGGGGTAGAGCCCCGGCACTGGTCGGCCGGTATAATTGGCCCAGGCCGCCTGCGTGGCAAAGCGTTCGGCATTGCCATCATCGGGCGGCAGGCCAAGCCCTGCAAGCCTCCCGCTTTCAAAACTGGGCATCAGGAACGCATGATAGCCGGTATCCGGCGCAAGGCGGCGCGGTGAAATAATGCGGGAATAGGCGTGGTCCGCATTGGATTTCAACACATTTTCAAGCCGGGTGCCCGCCATATCCCCATCGGTGGAACGTGTTGTGCCGTCAGACTTAATCAGATCGCGGTTCACATGCACGTGGGCCCATCCCCAAAGCTGATCCTCGGGGGGAAAGGTGGTCTCGGTGGCAGCGCCCAATTCGATGGCGGGTAAGGGGCGCGCCGCATTGATGCCCGCCTCGCTGAATTCGTCATCGCGCAGTACCACAAGGATGATCCAAGGACGAAGCCGGTGCAGCGCCAGATCTGGCGCTGCGGGCGTGTAGCGCCATGGGAAATCTTCTTCGTAGAACTCGATATACGGCAGATAGTTGGGTTCGAAATTGGTGATGTTAGCGCGTGGCTCGACCTTGACGATGGCGCTTTGATTGATGCCAACGACGTCACCCGGGCCGTAGAGTTCAACGTCACGGGTGACATTGGCGGTCAGATCTGTGTCGCCTTCGACCGGCTCACCCGTCAGCTCCAGCGCGACCTGCATTGTTGCGCGGGCCGTGACGGACGGGTCCATATCCGCACTGGAGATGTTATTCGCCATGCCCAAACGTAGCCAGGGCAGGAAGGAATATGTGCCAAGCGTGTCGCTCATGCCGCCTGCCTTACTTCATGGCCGCGCAGCACATGGGCCCTGCCGGCGAATTCCGGATCAGCCCGGGTCTGTTGGTTCATGAATTCCTGTGCCCTTGCCTGACTGAGGAACACGACCTCACCTACGTCTTCAAGCGGTGTGTTGTCGGCCAGATTGGCCACCACATAGGCATTGGGCGAAACCGCGATCTTTTCATCCAGCAGATGCTTGCGCGTCTTGGAACGGATCGACATCGGTGCCTGCGCCACCGCATTGCCGCCAAGGAAATGAGTGAACAGACCCGCAATCAGTGTAACGATCCCCATCAGGAACGGACGGAACGCTTTGTCGATTATGATCGTCTCATAGCGCACGACGCGTTTGGTCATCAGACTGGTCTTGGTCTGATTGCCGGTAACCGACAGTTCGACACCTGCCTCTTCCATCTCGAAATCTGACGATTTCAGCTTTTGATCATCGCTCAGATCCTGGAATTGCCCGATGGCAAAGCTCTCGTCGATCCGACCCCGCCGTTCGATGCCTATCGTGGCGGTCTCAATGCCGAACCTGTTGGCATCGTCAGGGCGCTGATTACCGATCTTGTCCAGCGTCAGCCCCAGCGGCACCGCGCGCTGTGTGATCGACAGGCTGCCCACCGGGTGCAACACCAGTTCGGTCTGCGCATCGACCGTGCGCAGCGACACCAGCAGCGCATTGGCATTTTCCAGCTTGGCGGTCCAATTCTCCACTTTCTCGAATTCGGCCGCCAGGATCGGCATCACCGAGATCGGCGGCAACTTGGTGTCCTCCTTGTCGCCCCAGGTCTTCGAGAAATCCACATCCACATCCCAGAACAAGACCGAAATGCTGCCCGTGCCCTCGATGTGCCAGGGTGATGTCCCTTCAAGCGAGCCGCGGAAGCGGACTGAAAACAACCCAGCGCCAAATAGCTTTACCGACAGCGAGGCAGAGATGGTAATGTTGAAATAGAAGGGCGAGAACTGGAACAGCGCATCAAAGGCGATATGCCCTTCGATGCTGGCAATCTTGATGCCGAAATACAGCGTGGCGCGGGCCCCGAACTGCACCGTGTTGGAGGTGACCGCGAAGTAAGCCGTCACAATTACCTTGGCCACCGGTGTGTTCAGCACGTTGATGGCGATCCGGGGAATATCCTGAAACGGTAGCGCCGGTGGGTTGTAGATCGGGTGGAAACCGCCCACTGAGACCACGAAATTGCTGTCGTCTCCAAAGGCCGCCAGAACTCCCATGCCACCTTCCAGCGTCATGTAAATTACGCGGCTGTCATAGAGCGCCGCAAAGAACCAACCGCGTTTTTTGTCAAACTCGATGGCGCCCATGAAGGCAACGTTGATGATGATCAGCGGCACGCGTTCGTCCGGGATCGCCACCGTCAGCTTGCCAACAATCGCCACATTGCCTGGAATCTCGATCAGGATCCCAAGGGACAGGCTGATCAGCGTCGGCGTGCCCCAACCGAACTTGGCCATGGGCCCGATCAGGAACACGTCCTCTTCAATCGGGAAGAAGGTGCGCAGATCGGAAATGATCCGCGGTGCATTGGCTATGACATCCTGTGGGAACAGGATGGTGTCGATGCTACCAGATCTGGCCCCAGCCACCAGAGCATCCAGATCCATCGACCGGTTCAGCCCGACAAGCCCGCCAACCCCGAGAAGGGTAAACCCAAAGCCCAACTGAATGCCCGGATTGAACTCGACCGAGATGATCGCCAAAAACGCGAACCCGTCCGATCCGTCGGGCATCTTGGTGTTGATAATACCGATTGCCGTAACCTCGACGATCTCGAGAATGGCCAGTTGCAGCACGCCGGAATATTCACCCCGGTCAGGATCGATGCGCAAATACCCGCCACCGCGAACCGCACCTGCGTCGATAGAAACGCCGACACCCACAGGCGGCTTGAAGCCGACACCAAAGTCCAGCGGACCAAGATTGCCCTGCCCGTTCTCGGCAATCTCGAAATCGGCGGTCATGCCGATCTGTTCGACCACCATCTGCAGCGGACCAAGATTACCCTGTATGTCCGTCGCGATTCCAATCGGGAACGAACCGTTGTCGATCCCGACGCTCAGCGTCAGCGCTCCGATCTTCACAACGCCAAGATCCACATGCAGCGGCACCTGCACTTCCAGTGTTGCGCTCCCGTGAAAGAACAGACCCTTTTCCGAGGAGAAGCCCATGCCGATATCGAAATCGGATTCCAGCTCGATCCCGGACAGAAGTGTGGAAATGAATCCATCGCCTTCGCTGAAATCAATGACGACGCGGCCGCCCTGCACCTCGCCCGAGACAATAACCTCGCCATCTGCACCCGCGCCTGAGGCCTGCATCAGCGCCTCAAGCCGGGCCTCGAACTGGCGCGCTTCGACCCGGCTAGCATCAGCTTGCCCGATAATCGTGAAAGGCTGGCCATCCGCCGCTCCTGCCGTAAAGACCAGCGCCGCCTTGCCCGCCGCCGACCCTGCCGGCGGCGTAAATGTCACATTGCCCGTCGGGCTAATTGTGGCGCTGAAATCCGGCACGATTTCCGAGGTCAGCTCCAGCGCGACCGACCAGCCATCACCGTCGAATGTCGGTGTCCCATCAAAGCCAATTGTGTCATTGAAGCGGATCTCCAACCCCGGAGGATTCATCGACGTGTCAGCCGAAATCTCGGCCACGACCGCATCCAGAACCGGCGGGTTCACCCCTGTATCCACGATGGCAGGCAACCCATTGCGCGTCAGTTGCCGCCGTAGGATCGGCAACAGCACAGATCCGTCGAAGCCCGGTGTACCCCAGCCGTACTTGTCTGCCATGGCCTGAGCCGGATTGGTCAGCACATCACCCAACCGTTCGAGCGCGATCCGGCGGTGCAACACCTGTTGTCCGCCCACGGTGACGGGTTCCAAATCGAACAGGCCGAGCAGTTCCAGCGCCTCGGCACCTCCGGGGCTATTTTCGGCATAACGGATGATCAGAACATCCAGCAGGCGACGCGGCAATTCCGCCAGTTCGGCATTGCTGGCCCCCGGATGAGGTCCCAGAGCCTGCAGCGCTGTGGCAAAGTCGCCAGCGTTTTCGATGAAGGATTTGACGTCTTGACCCAGTTGGATGGCCGTGGCCAGGATCGCGCCGAAATCTTCGGCCTCGATATGCCCGATCAGGGTTTCCAACCGCGGCAACAGCACGGCGGCATCCTGCGCCAGTGCCGCGCCCGCGGATTGCAGTGCGCCTTCGGTTTCGACACCGGCGCGCGGCTCGTACCCCATTTCGGCCAGCAGTTCGACAACCTGCCCTTCGCTCAGCCGTTCGCGCACCGGCTGAATGATCCGCGCCAACCAACTGGCCAGGGCTTCGATGGTGCCGGTGTCATCAGCCATCCTGCGTCTCCAGTTTCTGGGCCTCGGGTGCGTGTTTCGTCAGCAGACGCACCCCTTGCGCGGCCGTTGTGACCCGGCCGATCATCGCTTCAAGCTGATCCCCAAAGTTATCCAAATCAGCGCGCAACTCAGGGCTGCCTTCGCGCCACAACGCCATGCGCATGGCTTTGGCCAGCATCAGTGCATCGACCCCGTCCACCTGTTGGGGCAGAGTGTATTCCGGTTTCTGTGCGCTGCGCACCAGCGCGGCAAGCCAAGCTGGCCCCGCCCCGCGTTGCCAGGCCAATGTGACGCCGCGCTTGCGGTTTACATGTTTCAATACTTCGTATTGGTGCCGCTCAAAAATCTCTCGCCAGGCGCGGCCTTGGGGCGTTGCACTCAGCATCCGGTCCAGCGCTTCGGCCACCTGATCCACGCCCGCGCGGGCGAATGTGACATCACCAATGGCGACCTCTCCGGCACTGGTGTCGATGTCATGATCCAACGCTGCAATCGGCGCCCCGGGCGCAGCCCCCAGCCCAGCGCGGGTTCCCGGAACGGTGATCTGCAGCGCCGTCTCGACATCCTCGATATGACAGGCAAAGCCGAAATGCCGGTTATTGGCTGGATCGTTGAAGCCCAGGCAGTACAGGCCCACAATCTCTCCGGCTTCGTTTACCACTGCCGATCCGCTGTCACCGCTTGTTCCAAACGGGATGGTGTCATCAAAATCACCCGCGGCGGCGTCCCAGGTCACGATCATGATCAGATTGGTAAAGTTGAAACTATCCCCGGCAGGCAGATCAAAATCAGAGTAGTCCACGGCGCCTGTGACGTCTTTGCTGGCATTCACGATGCGACCCAGAGTCCTGTCCGTGGATCGACCCGTCTTGGTCACAAGATCATTGACCTGCGCCCGGCGGATCCCCGTCATCTGGACAGAGTTATCAGTGCCGCCAGTTTCCGTGTTCCGGGTCTTGTTCTCGTGCTTGATCGGACTTTTGCAGCAGCAACTGGAGCCTTCTTCGTCCAACAAGGCAATCGCGCAATCGACCGAGCCGCCGATGCTGCCATCCACAACCTCGCCAACCCGGGTGTCACTGCCCCTTGGTGGTTGCAATGCCTCGTGCGGCTCTCCGGTGATGTCCAGCAGATCCCGGTCTCGGTATAACACGTGGTAGTTGCTCACCAATACCGGTTTGTTATCGCTGTTGCGCCTTGCGAAAAAGCCCAGGGTGCCCGCGTGATCGGGGCTGGTACTCAGGGACACGCCGGACAGCAGCGGACGCACTCGCGTGCTGTCTTCCGGCAAAGGTGGCCCGTCGCTTGGCCGCAGAAAGGCCGGGTTCAGTTCCTCATCCACGTCCGTGCGCAGATTGCCCACAAGCCTCGGCACCACGGCGCCCTTTGGCAACTCGGCTTCGCTGCGTTTCTTGTCCACATAGACGACCACGGCGAGCTCTTGCGTCAAACGCCCGTTCACGCGCCTCAATCCCAAGCCCACATCCGTCACATTCGGCAAGGCACGCAGCATTTTCAGAGCGGGCTTGGCAATCAGATCTGTTGCATATGTCATCTTGCCCCTTTCCCTCGTCTAGCCTGCGTTTCGGGCCGCGGCCTCTTGGGTCGCCTTGATGTTGTGGTAAGCCAGCCAAAGTTCATCGGCTGTCCGACAACCCTGCAATATCGGGATCCAACCGATACCCTCGGCCCGGATATCCGCCTTGAGTGCTTCACTGCCGTGCTGTTCCAGCGCCGTGGCCATCGACAGAAGCAATTGTGTGAAACTGACCCCATCCACGTCGTCTGGCACCCGATAGCTTGTGACCCGAGTGGTACGCTCGAACGCGGCCGCAAAAGCGGGCCCTTGCCCTCTCTGCCACCTCAGACCAACCTCGCGATTGGTCTGGATCAGGTTCCACACTTCATTCCAATGCTGTGCGACCTTGCGACCCAGAAGATCCTGGCTGTCGGTTTCGGCCCACAGCATGGCCTCCCAATCCCGTCTCCGGATGACCCCATCCGATCCGGGCTGCGGCAGCATCGCCACGGCGGGCATCGCCGCTGCGGTGGTGCTTTGCGCGAAGACAGTGATATCCAGCGCGGCTTCGACATCGGCGATCGGGTTGGCTACACCGGCATTGCCATTCTGCCCCCAGATCAGTCCGATAACATTATTGTCCTCATCCAGCAGCGCCGAGCCTGAATCGCCCCCTTCCACGAAATTTGGATGCGCTGCATCCGGCGTAACGAAAATCTGATCGGTGAAGCTGAGGCCGGAGTCCGAACTGGTCGTTGCAAAATTGACCATCGATACCGTCCCAGTCGTCAATTCGGTCGTGCGTCCACGCTTTCGAACCGCGTCCCCAACAACGGCGACGCCCGTGCCGGCAATTCCGCCGATCTCGACCACTTCTTGCAAATGCTGGATATCCGCATCAATCGACGCGATTGCGCAATCGACTGTGCCACCGATGGACCCGACCAACACCGCCCCGACCTTGCCAGCCCGGCAACAGCAGCAGCAGCTGAAATCTGGCTGGGCTATTTCAATCCCGGTCGCCGTCGCGCTTTTTCCTGCAAACATCACGTGATGATTGCTCAGAGCTACCGTCGCGCCACCCGAATTCTGTGTCGCCAGACACCCCAACGTACCGACGGAACCGGTTCCGTTGCCGATCTGAATACCTCCCCGGATGGGACGATATCGCGAGGTGTCGGACATTGCCTTTGTTGGCGTCCACACGAAGACATCAGTCTCGATTCCATCAATCTCGGAAGGGATCATCTCTTCCGGCGATAATTCGCTTATCGGGCGCTTTTCCTCGACCCCAATGCGCAGCACGATGTCGTCGGTCATCTTGCCATCGGTGACTTTCAACCCGACCGCCACCGTCTTGACACCTGGAATTTCCAGCAGTCGACCTTCGACGCTTTTTAGAAGAGTTTGCACCTGAACTTGGCGCTTTTTTCGGGCGTCCCTATCCATTCAGATACCTTGCCACGACGAAAATAAAGGCCGCAAAAAGAGAAAATAATACCCATGATTGTAAGTCCGACCGCGATTCCATACAACACAAGCGTGCAGTTTCACGACGTCCTAACAAGCCAGCAGCGACAAGGTTCTTCACCCGGATGTTGCAGACAAATGGATTGCCGAGCAAGATTGTGATCAACAAGAGCGGTGCCAACACCGCAGGCATGAACGCTATCAACTGAGTGCCAAGAGCCTCCAGCAACCTACTCTGTCACTCAGCGATCCCGGGAAGCGTGTAACTTATTTCAAGAAGTCTTTTTGCAAAACGGGGGGAACCGTTTGAGTGTCTCGTTTGTCGGTTTGTTGCTCTTCAAACCCCAATGCAGTCTCAGGCTTACCCGCTCTTTCGAGCTGCGTCGGATTGGCGAATGACAGCGTGAATATGGCAACCAAGACCGCTGCACCTGCGATGAACAACAAGTTTTCTGCAAGCCGTTGGATTTCTGCTTTGGTGGGCATGATTTTCGGGGTCATGGTTTTAATCCTGTTTGATACAGTCAATACGATGGGCCGACACAGCCAGTTGGGCGGGAAAGACTCCTTGGGATCACGCATCGGAACACGTGTGAATCCGCTTTCGGGAACAAGGCGTTCCCACTTCGTTGGTGTTCTGCCAAACCCGTCAGGAACCGGCCCAACAGACGCGCCGCGGAAACTTTTCCAACTGGAACCGATGGACGTGATACCGCAGGACGGCGGCGAGTAGCGTCACTAGCTATGAATTTTCTTTGTGCTACTCTTCATCGCAATATATGGGACGCGGTACCCTGCAAAGTCAGCAATGTTCGGCAGTTCGCGGGGATTGTGACCAAGTGCGCGGACCAGCTCCGAACGTGTAACGCCTGCATCCTTCAACATGCGTTCATCTCCCGCAAGCAGCCGCTCAATCTCTTTTTTTCTTGCCTTTTTGATACGTCTTGCATGTACCCATGATCTAACTCTTGTTGCCCATCCTCTGATTGGATCGCTCACTTGAGTAGCGCTCACACAGTCATTTTCATAAGCCATCTCGAACACTCCATGTCTGAGTCTTTAGACAATATGGGACTAGACAAGCCATTAATGAAACGAGTAATGTTAATATCAGGCATTCACTGAAATTATGTCTTGTCGTATCAGAGGCGCTACCATGAATCCAAATTTAGAAAGTGATCTTTTGCGCACTCTTACCGCCATCGCTGAAACCGGGAACTTCACGCGCGCGGCAGAGGCCGTTGGCCGCACTCAATCGGCGGTGAGTGTTCAGATGAAGAAGCTGGAAGACATAGTTGGTGAGCGCCTGTTCGAGCGTGGCCCACGGGGTGTCACGCTTACACCTCCGGGAGAACAGCTTGTAACGGATGCAAGACGAATACTCTCTCTTCTCGATCAGGCAGCTGTTTCACTGCATTCTGATCCCCTTGATGGGTTCGTCAGGATTGGCATTCCGGAAGAATATGGCGGGACAGTATTGCCCCATGTCCTGTCACGATTTTCAAAGAAGCATCCGCTAGTCGAAGTAACCGTTCGCTGCGCAGCGTCATCGGAATTGAAGGCGGAACTGGACAAGGGTGAACTTGATCTCGTCGTCGTCCATGAGGAAGCAGGCAGAATTGGCGGTGAGGTTCTTCTGAACGATCCGGTGGTTTGGGTTACATCGGACAAGCACTTTCAGCACGAATGTGTTCCGATGCCTGTTGCTTTGTGTGATCGGGGATGCTGGTGGAGGGAATGGGCAATTGCAAGCCTCGATCAGCGTCAAAAGGACTATCGGATCGCCTATGTAAGCGGGAGCACGTTTGGCTTACAAGCCGCAGTCTCATCCGGCATTGCCGTGGCGGTTCTGGCGCAAAGCCAAGTCCCGCCTGATTGCCGCGTGCTGACACCGGAAGAGGGATTCCAATATCTTCATGGGACAAATATGGTTCTCAGGCAGAGAGTTCAGAGCAAATGCAGCACAAAAACAGGAATGGCACAGGCAATCCGTGAGGCTTTTCAAAAACCTGAACTTGCAGATGCCGTTTGATTGCGGGGATTTCGACAAGCTAAGCTGGCTTTGGCCATAACCCCAAAACACGCACCGTGGGATGAATGATGGCCATGCGGTGTTCGCCTCAGGCCAAATGCCAATGTAGATCCAACCACTTAACCAACCCGCTGGTCACAATCTGCCCGAGTTTAGAGCCGTCTTGGCTCAGCTCATTGGAAAATCTAGCAGCTGCCCCATCCGCAATGCGTCGTCCGACGTTTTGATTTCAACGCTGGTACCAATATCTCAGTCGCTACAACGCTGCCCATCTCTTGACCAGCGTAAGCGAGAATTGCCGCCATTCGCATTTCACCCCATGAACCGAGCAGCCAAGGCGTAATCAACCGGGCTAATGTCTCCTTAGCGACCTCGTGTTGATCCAGAAGACTCCATATCAGGGACATGATATCCACCTGAGTGGCTTAAGAGTCCAATATGGAATAAGTCACCCTCTACATCGTTGTCTTTCCGAAACATGTATAATCGGAGTTGGAAGTCGATATGAGAATGCCAACGATAAAACTCTTCCAGGTTTTAATAGTCGCCAGCCTTTTGATCCCCTTGCAACTGGCACTGCCTATGGAGTGGCAAGCCTCGCTGGTTTCTGCCGCCTGGGCTGATGATGACGACGATGGGGATGACAGAGACGATGGGGATGATGATGACGATGACGACCAAATGGGCCAGAGCACTGGTGGCTCGGGAAATGGCCGGGCCTCTTCGTGGAAAAATCCGCTCGGATCGCTGCTGCGGCGGCTGACCGACACACCGCAACCGGCAGAACCAGCACCACCTCCTGCGCGCGTTGTGCTTCCGTCACGCGCACCCGCAGAAGTCGTGGTATCAGATGCGTCCACCGAAGACATCGAACAGCTACTATCAGAAGGATTTGCGGTTTTAGCGACGGAAAACTTAGGGGCGTTCAATCAGGTTCTTACACGTTTGACGACGCCAACGGACCTGACATTGGAGGCCGCTCGGGACCGGGTCAGAGCCCTACCGTCGGTCAGCACCGCAGATTTCAATCACTATTATAGGTTTGAACAAGGCGAAACAAACGTGGCCGTTTCAGCGCCCTGTCTTCACGAAAACTGCGCCGCCTGGGACATTATCCAGTGGCCAGACATCACAAGGGCCAGCGATACGTGTTCCGTTCGCGTTCCCGTGGGCATGATTGATACCGGAATTAACTCGGATCATGAGATCATGGCTGCAGCGCAGCTGGATTTGATTAAGCTTTCCGACCAATCTCTTGAACCGTCTAAGGCGATCCATGGCACCGCGGTTGCATCCCTGATGATTGGCAATCCAAACAGCCGGGTTCCCGGTTTGATTCATGATGCCAAGATCATTGCGGTTGATGTCTTTTCCCGCAGGGGTTCGGATGAGCGGGCCGATCTGGTTTCGCTGTTGCGCGGCCTTGATGCGTTGAAAGCCCGTGGTGTACGCGTGATCAATCTTTCTCTGTCCGGTCCGGAGAACAGCTTGCTTGAAGAGGCTGTCAATCAGTTGGTACAGCAAGATGGAATTGTTCTGGTTGCAGCCGCGGGCAACGCTGGACCATCGGGCAAACCGGCCTTTCCCGCCGCTTATGAACCTGTGCTGGCCGTTACTGCCGTGGACGCCCGGGCACGCATTTACCGTCAGGCGCAGCGTGGGGCACATATCGATTTGACGGCACCCGGCGTGAATATGTTATCGGCCACGTCGATACGCGGTGCACGTCTCAAATCAGGCACGTCTTTCGCGGTCCCTTTTGTTACCGCGGCGGTGGCTCTTTTGCTGTCACAGGACGAAACCCTGTCCCCTGAACAGGTGCGCGAATTCTTGAGGCAATCGGCCCGAGACCTGGGCTCGCCCGGCGTGGATGAGGTTTTTGGGGCTGGCCTGCTGAACGCAGCATCGCTGTGCTAAGGCCGCCAGCCCTGTGCAATCAAATCCGCTTCTTCCGAGGGAGCGAGCGCCTCGCCTGCCCCCAACCGGTCGAGAAATGGCATGAGCCCCTGCATCTCGGCCCCGCTTGCGGTCACAAAACCATCTTCGGTTCCAGACGCCGCAAGTGGTTCTGACAGGGTGACTTCGACCACCCATGTGTCAGAGGCGATGCAGGCAATGCCAAGCTCAATACGCTGATCTGGGCGGTTGATGATCTCGAATTCGCGGCAAAAACCATCCGCCGTCGGAAGCGTGGCAAGGATCATGAATTCCTGATTCACACCAGTTTTTTCGGGAACCCCCGAGGGCAAACGGCGCAAAGCCGATGCCAGGCCTGAGCCACTTTCAACTGGACCAACTGCCAGGTTTGGCGCGGCACTCGGTACTAGCAGATGGGACCCCGTCACCGCCACAAAGGCCAATGTGGCTGCAACAGCCGCCCCGATCCAGACGCGCGGACGCGCGCGAAACGGCAAGATTTGGGCCGATTTTGTTTCGCCCAATAAAGTGTCTTTAACGGCCTGAGGGATAGGTTCATCCAACGGCTCAGCAAAGGCTTCGGACAGCGCTTCGTTAGCGGCCATAAGGTTGTCGACATAGGACTGATCCTGCGGATGATCCGCCAGATGCAAGACGACCGCTGCGGCCTCTTCCGGCGACAACTCTCCATCGGCAAACGCGGCGAGGCGGGACTTGTCTAACACGGTTTCAGCACTCATTGCATCGGTCCTTTCGACATCCCCAATTGCGGTAGCAAAGCGTCCCTGGCCCGCGACAAACGGCTCATGACAGTGCCGACTGGCACCTCAAGCACATCGGCGGTTTCTTTGTAACTCAAACCTTCAATCGCCACGAGTGACAGAACGAGACGCTGCTTTTCTGGCAACGCCCCCATGGCAACCCGCGCCATGTCCAACATCATCCGATCCTCAGGCAAACGCGCTGCCCGCCCCTCATCAGACAAACTGGCGGCCTCCGGATCCAACGCGGTCCCGCGGGTTTTAGCGCGCCTGCGATCATCAATCCAAAGTGTTTGGATAATTCGGTACATCCAACTGTCCATACGCGTCCCTTCACGGAACTGGTCGAGGTTTTTCAACGCTTTCACACAAGCTGACTGCACCAGATCATCTGCGTCCGGTTTGTTGCCTGTCAGTGTCAGTGCAAACCGACGCAGTTTTGGCACCAGCGCGACCAGGTCTTTTCGAAACCGGTCTGTCATGCAGTCACTCCTGTCTCATGTAGTGTCCCCCGACAACGGATCAGGACAGAGTTTATTCCAAAAGATCGGAAACATAAAAACCTACCGCGGGATGGCCAACAGACGCTCGATACAGAGACTGGCTGATGTGCCGCCCTGTAACCACCCTCGCTCCGCGCCTTTAAGAATTTTGGAATAGACCGCCGCCTGAGCCGTTGTACCAGCAAGACAGCAATCAGGAGTTCAAGGATGCTCGATACCGCTATGGATGTCATGCCCGTTTCAAGACCGATGTCAGTGACCAGAGTCTCAGTTTGGTCAGGACGCCGCCAGCTACACGCCGAAATCCGCGTCCCTAAAACATGTTCTCCGGATATGCCACCTCTGGTGGCGCTGCACGGAATATCCCGCGACGCCGCAGGGGTTGCCGGGGCATTTTCAGAGCCATGTGCGAGTAAAGGCCAGGTTCTGATTACTCCATTGTTCACGAGAGAGAACTGGTCGCATTTTCAACGGATCGGCGGTTACCGCCCGGATCGTGCGCTTCTTGCCCTGCTCGCCCTGGTGCAGCAGATGGGATTGGCAAGAACAGACAAGGTTGAGATGTTCGGCTATTCCGGTGGCGCACAGCTCGCACACCGGTTTGCAATGCTGTACCCGCAACGGGTGGCGGCCCTGCACCTTGCTGCTGCTGGCTGGTATTGCCTGCCTGATTTGACGCAGCCATTTCCGATGGGTCTGGCCCCGTCAGAAACGAACCTTAAAACAAACATTCCGGCTTTGGCGCACAATCAACTGAGGCACTTTCTTGCCCTGAAACTGCGGGTCTACGTGGGCGCCGAAGATCATCACCGGGATGAAGCCTTACGCAAAGAGCCGTGCATCGATGATGTTCAGGGACGCCACCGGTTGGCGCGTGCGCGTTACTACTGCAAAGCAGTTCGCGCCGCGGCTGATGCGCGCGGTGTCACGGCCGACCTGTCGCTGTGTGAACTTCCGGGATGTGTCCACAGCTTTTCAGACTGCGCGGCAGCGGGGTTAACCGGACTGGTGTGCAGCGACTAAAACGTTTTACTTACAGGAGTTTAACTATGAAAAACTGCAATTTCAAAACCGCGAAATGGTGCTTTGCAACACGCCGCATTGATCAGAATCTTGCCGGCGGGCTGTGCCATGATTTCTCGCAGACAAAACCGGGTGATCTTATCCTCGGTCGTGTAAAGTCGATCGGCAACCACAGGCGCATCCAGCTGCCTGAGGGGCGCCCCTCGACCCTGTACCCAGGCGATCTGGTCGTTCTGCCGTGCGGAGCCCGGTATGCCCCCGATCAGTTTGAAGGCTTTGCCGAGATCGATGAACAATGTAGCGACATGCTTGCTGGTGGTGGGTGTATCGGGCGGATGGTGCAGCGCAATGAGCGCATCAAACCCCCTACGCGTATTCAACCTTTGGGGCGAATCACATCCAAGGACGGAACCGTTCTAAACACCCGTGATTTCGCTTTGGCCAAACCGACCACAACCAGCCAAATCCCGGTCATCTGTGTCGTGGGCACCTCGATGAACTCAGGCAAGACAACCGCAACGGCGGCTCTTGCCCATGGGCTGACAAAGGCGGGTTGGCAGGCCGCGGTACTAAAAGGGACAGGCACGGGCGCATTTGGCGACTACAATGCCTACACCGATACTGGCGCATCTTATGTCGCTGATTTTACCGATGCGGGCATGGTCACCACCTATAAGGAGCCCTTGCACAGGATCGTTGAAGGCATAGACACATTGCTAAGCGAGGCTGAGACCCGCGATTGCAACATCGCAGTGATGGAGCTGGCAGATGGCATTTTCCAACAGGAAACGGCCGCCATTCTGGCGACACCCTCAGCACGCGGTAGGTTCTCAAAATATCTATTCGCATGTTCAGATGCCGTTGCGGCTGCGGGCGGCGTCGCTGAACTGGATCGCAACGGGATCCGTCCAATTGCTTTGACTGGGATGCTGTCATGCTCGCCCATGGCCGTGAACGAGGCCCAAATCGCGACGGGTGTTCAAGTGCTGACAAAGGGTCAGCTGCTTGATCCGGCTTATGCCAACACACTGGCGGCACGTACCCTGATGGGTCGATCCGCCCTGGCGGCATGAACCCCCCCGCACTTTTTGTTGGTTTAAGACGGCGACTGCTAGGATGGGTCCTGATTTCGACCCTTCTGCAGGCGGTGGCTTTCGTGACGGTCGCCGTGGCAACGCGCAGGGTTTTTGTGGCGCTGCATGCCGGGTCTGGACTACCCGTAGCAGAGATAGCATTGGTTGGCGCCGCGGGAGCTTGCGCGGCTGTGATGCAGCTGACCATTCGGGTGCTCGCTGAACACTTGGGGCAGGATTTTGCCAAAGACGTTCGCCTAACCTTGTTCGATCACGCCAGTCGGAGCGACCAGAACGAACTGAACCAAAAGCGCTTAGGCTATCATGTTCTGCGGTTCACAGGCGATCTGAGTGCACTGAAAGGCTGGCCCAGCCTTGGATTGCCCCGATTGGTGCAGGCCTCGGTTCTGTTGCCCGTATCCACCGCCGTGCTGATCTACCTGGACAAGCAATTTGCTTGGGCGGCGGTCTGTGCCCTTCTGCCCACAGCGATTTGGGTACCTCTGTCACAAAGCAGGTTGGTGCGTGCACATCGGACGTTGCGCCAGCGCCGCGCGCGGCTTGCCGCCGATGTCACCGAACGCCTGCCGATCGCACCCCGACTAGCAGCATTGGGGCGCCGGAGGACTGAGTCAAATTTGCTGTCTCGCCGCGCAACCCAGGTCGTCGAGACCGCCCGAGGCTTGTATGGCCTCATTGAGGTCCGAAAAGCTGTCCCAGAGGTGTCGGCAGCCGTCGCGGCCAGCCTGATCATGTGGATTGGCGCGCTTGAAGGCATGCCAACCGGGACAATTGCGGCCGCTCTGGCAACGCTAGGGCTGATGATCAGACCATTGCGCAATGCGATGGCATCCGGCGATCAGGCAGCAAGGTTTCACATTGCTCACAACAAACTGATCCGCGCCCTACAGCGTCCTTTGTCTACACGAACGAACTCCAAAAGCCGCCTGCGTCGGAAACCAGTTTCAGTAGAAGTCACGTCTCATCACGGACCTGCTCTGAAGTTGGCTCCGGGGCAGACCGAGGCTGTGTCCAAGACACTGATGGATCAAATCGAAACCGCTTTTACAGGCAATTCCAAACTCGTGGATGTTAAGCTCAAACTAGACGGAAAGGACATTTCCAACTTATCGCCGGGCAGCCTGCGCCGCTGTGTGGGGATTGTCACCGAACGGCCATTGATCCTGAAGGGAAGTATGCGCCGTGCAGTGACCTTGGGCTTGCGGACAAGACCATCAGATGATCAGATCCTACAAGCCGCCCGCGATACAGGATTGATGAACGTTATCAATGATATGGGGGGGCTAAGTTCCAAGCTGTCAGAGCGCGGCGCCAACCTTTCAGCAGATCAGAGGCTGGCCATCTCATGCCTGCACCTTATGCTGCAAAAGCCGGGCGTCATCCTTGTACTCAGTGCGCCGCCTGTCCGTGTACGTGCATCCACTATGTGGCAAATAGCGACCAAACTCGTAACCCTCCCCTATCCATCAGGGGAATCATGAACTGGCTTTCGACTTGCCACGCCCAACAGTCATTCACTCTCTAACCCTAACAATTTCAATGGTCACAAGTCTGCGTCAAGACCGCGTTGTTGCGTAGATCGCGGATGGTCTGAGCGATCGCTCGATGCGGTTATTCGACACCTAGTGGGCTCGATGATCGACGCCCGGATCGTCTCACAACTCACCATGATCCCTTGCTCGGCAAGCAGATCCTCGTCGTTGCGCAGACTGAGCGCAAGGCGATGGCAAGGCCAGACCGCATTGGAAATGATGGATCTTAGAAAACGATAGCCCGTCAGACGAGGCTAGCGAATTTGGCTGATCATCGTTCGGGCTAGGGGCATTTGGGATTGTGGCTAACACCTTGACGATCCCCAGGATCAGCTTGGCAATGCCTACCTGACTCTAAGCCGGAATGGTGAAAACTCGATTGCGCCTCAACGCGCTCACGCCCTGGAACCTGATCGGTATCGGCTCACCACTCAGGGGGTTACCAGATCCGTCAGGCCGATGCGCATGAATATGCAGATGCGGATCCGAGGAGTTTCCCGAATTGCCAATTTCACCCACTAGCTGGCCGATCTTGACCACATCCCCCTTCGCAACCGAAACGCTGCCTTTGCGAAGATGTGCCAGACAAACCTCGACCATGCCAATTTCGGGATGGTCACACTGAATGCAGACATGGTTTCCCAACGGGGTGGTTCGATCCGAAGCTCCCAGCGGTTGGTCGTCGGCGCCGTCGCTTGCGGCACTGACTTGCCCTGTGACCGGTGATAACAGTGGATGCCCATATATCCAGAAATCACCCACACCTCGCGGATAGACCCTGCGCGTTTGCAGACCGAGCACCCCCGCAGCCACAATGTCGACCCCGTATGACTGGCCACGAAGATCTGAAACATTCAAGCATTTCAGGTGATGGTTCAAAAATCGGCTGGCTCCACCTTGTATGACCAGAAATCGGCCATCTGATACCGGGCTGTGCACATGCAATTCGGCCACCTCGGCAAGTCGCTGGCGTTTCACAAGAAAGCAAAACACACCAATTGGCAGGCCGATCAACAGCCCTACAAAAGCGTCAGACCACGTGCCAACCGGCGAGTCGGATTTTGCAAAAATGGCCATTGCCATGGCGACCCCGCTGACCAGCATGATCCACCTGTCCCATGGCGGCGTGCGCGGCAGCATGATCTGGAAGAAAAGGCAAAACACAGCAAAGGTCAAAACACCGGACATCTGCTCGGCCAAGCTTGATGCAAGGGTGGCTTGAAACGCCATCACCGGAGGCAGGGCAGCGTTCGACAGTGCTGCCAGAAGTGGGCGCGGGATATACATCGCCGCGCAAACCCTCTAATTGCTGACTTGGCCCACACCGTCTTCGAGGCTGTCGGCAATCGACAGAATGCGATCAAACCCGCTCATTTTGAAGACGTTGCGAATATTGTCATTCATCGCACAGAGGATCATCTCCGCAGCAGTTCCCTTGACTTTTTTTGCGCCCATCAGGAATACTCTCAGCCCCGCACTGCTTACGAAATCAACGGCTGTCATATCCACGAGCGTCGACGTCGCCGCCCCGTCAAGCTGGGCGATAAGTGCGCCTTCGAACTGAGGGGCGGTTGAACTGTCGATACGGCCAGTAACAACCAGCTGCGCGTAGCCGTCATGCTGGATGACATTAATCTCCATCGGTCGCTCCCATGTAGCCTAGTGGCTTTAACTGCTCTTGTTGGTTCGCGCTAAACTGGCAGGCTAACCAGCCAAAAGTCAATTGATGCCACCACGCGACGCCGCAAAAAATCTCCGTACGCTTCGGTCGGCCGTCAGGAAACGCACGCCCAGTCGAGGCCTTGGATGAAACGGTGTTCTATGTCGTCTGCTGCGAAATCTTCGAAGCACAATGCTGAAAGAGCAAGCAAAACCTTCCCGAGATCTGGCGAAGCGCCCAGTCGCGGTACGACATGATCCTGATGCAACCTGTCCATCACTGAAGCCGCATGGGCAAGCAGTCTCAGCATGCCGCGTTCGGCAGCGGGCGTGAGATTCTGGTCAAGGTATATTCGGGCGCGGGCCTTAGGCTGAAGCGCGCGGTCTGGTGTCAGACCGATCATAGTCAGAAACAACTCTGCATCGAACTGACCGGTCGCGGCGACAAGACCAGCATAGTCAGCCAGCAACTCGTCATACAGGTCGTTGCGCATTTGCCCGCAAACACGCCGAGTGAAGTAATGAGCGCATTCATGTTCCAGCCGGATCACCCGTGATAACTCCAGGACCTTTTCCTGACCACCGGGCAAATCATCGGCGGTCACGTTGCTGTAGGTTCCGCGCGACAGGATTATGAACCGATCCTGATATAGAGGTTTGTTGGGCACAATCTCTGCCCGGAAATACGCTGTCCAATCAAACTCGGAGTTGCCGTCGGCAAGCCAATCTGCCCTGAGCCGCGCTATTCGGTCCCAGTTGTTGAACCCTGACACCATAGCCGCCCCCATACTGCTGGGCACAGCAACGGGTTCGCTGCGATACAAGAATGCGCGCAGGAGAGCTTCAAAATCTGATCGCGTAGCAGGCTCGAGAACGGGTATTCGCCCGGCCGCTGTCTGGTGTAGCGTCACCTTCAAAGCCTGTGGCGCTTCCAATTGCAAACCCTCGCCGGGGTCTGGTGCCAAAGACAGGTCCCCCCGTTTGGTCGCGGCCAGATAGGCGGGGTTCTGACCTTGCATATCTGAAATCTCGAAGCGCAGCTGTGGGAGCGACGTCGACAATTTCAACCAGATGTCTGGGCTGCTCGCATAACTATCCCATGTTTCCACAAAGGGTTCGTCCGGCAATGGGAAATCCGGAGCCTTGTTCGGGCCTTCAAACGGCGGCGAAAGCGTCGCCAGAAGGCACTCCGCATCTGCGCCTGTTACACCTGCGACGCGCAACGCATTGGGTGCTTGCTCAAGCATCGTAAATCACCTTTACTTCCCAGTACATTGAGGGTGCGGTTACGTTGAAGACACGGCGCCACCTGGTATTCTTAGCAAGCTCAGAAGGTCCCATGTCAAGACTCTTACTGCACATAGGCCACTCCAAGACGGGCACCAGTTTTTTACAGGCACTTCTGAGGGAAAATCGATCTGTGTTGGCACGGCACGGCTATGATTACCCGCCGCCTTCTTGGCAGGAGAACGAAGAAGACAACGCGGAAGTCGGTCAGGGCAATGGCCTCGTGGCGGCGCAAACCCCGAAGGCGATGCAGGCATTACTGCTAGACCGCCCCCGCCCCGACCGAGGGCTGATACTGTCGAGCGAAGAGTTCTTTCCACAACTCGCAACAGCCTCGGATCCGGAGCGTCTGGGGCAGCTGGCCATCGAAGCTGGTTATGACAAAGTTTCCATTTTGCTTGCGATCCGAGACCCTGTTTCGCACGCGGCGTCGCTTTGGATGCAATATGTGAAACGCGCAGGCGGGACGGCCCCGTTAGAGCGTTTTTTTGACCTTTACACCGTACCCGATCTCGCCCTGCGATTTCTGGAAGCTTATGACGACCAACCGAATGTATCGATCAAATTGTTCAACTACAGCCGCCACAAGGCGCATCTTACAGACCGCCTGGCAGATTGGCTTGGCCTAGAGGCACAAGACCTCAATGCTCCAAGGGCCCCAAGAATCAATCGGGGCCTGACCCGCGCGGAAACGGAGTTACAACTGGCACTGAATACAGAAATCGGCCGGCGCGGCCGCATCCTCTCAGACGCGCTCTGCAGTGCGTTGCCAGAAGTCACTGCACAGGCGGCCTACCCCGCAAAATGCGTCCAGGCCGCGATGCTGGACAGGCTGTCTCCAACTCTGGGACGACTAAATTCGCGCCTTGAACCGGACGAGCGCTATCAAGATACCTTGCACGAGCCGATGACGCTGCTCCCCCAAAATGAGGCAAATTTCCTTTCACAACATCAACTTAGAGTTGTGGGCTCGGTATTAGGCCATGAGATCAGGAACCTGTTGAAGTCAAAAGTCGATAGCGCCAGCGAAACGCTTTATGAATCTCTTGACGGAACGGTTTTCACCGCAGAGAATTCAATCAAAGGGTCAACCGAACCGGAGCGTGGCGGACAACCGTAGGAAATCCGGAAAAGGGCCCGCAAAAACACCGGGACGTGAGCGATGAGCAAGAATATCTTCCGCAAAAGTGCGATGGACCGGCTTGCCTCTCCAGAGCAGCTCGACAGGTTGGTTCCGGTAACGGACAGCAAAGCGTGGCTCGCCATGTTGATGCTAATGTCCATGCTCGCCGCGGCCGTCGTCTGGAGTTTTCTAGGCTCACTGCCCTCCCGCGTAAAAGGTGATGGCATCCTGATCATCGAAGGCGGACGCGTCTTTGATGCTGTGGCGCAGGCCGACGGTATCGTTGAAAGGTTGGAGGTCTCTATCGACGATCTCGTCGAAAAGGATCAGATCGTTGCGCGCCTTTCCCAGCGGGATCTGCAGATCGAGTTGGACAACACGATTGCGACCGTCGATGAGGCAAAGAGTGAGCTGGATCGAGTTCAGTCAGATGTGGAACGGCAGTCAGAGTTGCAGAACGATGCACTACAAGAGCAGATAGACGCCACCAATGAGCGGGTGACAGTCGCCGAGGTGCGATTGAAAAATGCGCGCGAACGTCTGGAAGAATTCGAAGACCTTTTAGAACGCGGTCGTGCCACAAATGACGCCGTTCTTGAACGCCAGCTGGCCGTTGACTCCATCCTCAAGGAACTGGGCGAGCTGCGGCAGGTATTGTCCGACATAGAAGTGCGCCGTTTCGACGCCCTGGCAAGCAATAACGATCGGATTGAGCAGGCGCAGCAGCGTGTCGCCGAAGCCCAACGCCGGCAAACGGCGATCGAAAGCCAGCTACAACGCGGTTCGGTCATCATTGCCCCTGCTGCCGGTCGCGTAACTGAATTGCAGGCCACGGCCGGTCAGCTTCTAGGCCGCGGCGAGGCCGCGCTGTCATTTGAAACCCTGGGCGACAGCCTTGAGCTGGTTTTGTATGTTGGTCCATCCGACGGCAAATCGGTGGAACCGGGTATGCAGGTTCAGATTTCGCCGCTAACAGCAGCCCGTGAGGAATATGGCACCATTCGTGGACAAGTCACAGAAGTGTCCGGCTTCCCCTCGACCGTCGATGGCATGATGGCGGTGCTGCGCAACAGCGAGCTTGTGCGGCAGTTTTCCGCCTCGGGCCCGCCTTACAGGGCGATCGTGCGACTCGACCGGGATCCAAATTCAGTTTCTGGCTATGCTTGGACATCTGACAGAGGTGCGGGGCTTGAACTGCGCTCTGGCACACTGACCGAAGGGGAAGTGACGGTACGCACCCAGCGCCCCATTGAGATGGTAATACCATTGCTGCGTGAATGGACAGGGCTCTGATGTATCCCACCAAACCTCCTCGCGCTGCACTCTGTCTTTTGCAAAAGGCTTGATCTGACGTGTTTTCCGGTTCCCAATCCAACGCCTCAGACGATCAGAGCGCTGACAAGGAATTGCTCGCCTTCAAGGAAGCAGCTCGCAAAAAGGGACGCAGAAAGTCTGTCCCGACTGTGCTTCAGATGGAAGCCGTAGAATGTGGCGCCGCCGCACTGGCAATGATCCTGCGCTACTATGGGCGCTATGTCCCGCTTGAACGTTTGCGGACCGAATGCGGCGTGAGCCGTGATGGCTCGAAAGCGTCGAACGTTCTGAAGGCTGCGCGCGGGCATGGTTTGACAGCAAAGGGCTACAAATACAGTCTGCCCAAGCTACTCGACGTCAAGATGCCATGCATCGTGTTCTGGAACTTCAATCACTTTGTGGTCCTGGAAGGCATCCGGGGAAAGAAAGTTCACATCAACGACCCGGCGATGGGACCGCGTACGCTGAGCTTTGAAGAGTTCGACGAAGGATACACGGGCGTTGTACTCGAATTCGAACCCGGGCCGGAGTTCAAAAAGGGTGGTGAGCGTCCCAAGGATCTGGCTGGTCTTTTCCGCCGTCTGAGCAGTTCAAAAACCGCCGTGACCTTCGTCCTGCTAGCCACCTTGTCGTTAGTCATCCCGGGGCTGGTCATCCCGGTCTTCTCAAAGATCTTCGTCGACGAAATTTTGATTCAGAACCTCGATAACTGGGTCATGCCTCTGCTTATCGGAATGGCACTCACCGGGCTGATGCGCGGCGCGCTGACGTGGTTGCAGCAGATTGCACTGGTGCGACTGGACACCAAGATTGCCTTGACGCAGGCATCGGCCTTTCTGTGGCACGTGTTCCGACTGCCCCAGGGTTTCTTCGACCAGCGTTTTGCCGGAGACATCCTGTCACGCGTAACGGCAAATGACCGCGTGGCCACATTATTGTCCGGCCCGTTGGCAACCAATCTCGCCTCACTTCCGACTGTAATCTTTTATCTGGCGGTGATGTACGCCTTTGATCCGATCATGGCGATGGTTGGTGCAGGGCTTGCTCTGCTGAACGTGCTGGTCCTCAGATTGCTCAATCGGGTGCGCGAAGATGGCAGTCGTCGGCTGATGCAAGATCAGGGCAAGCTTGCGGGCACGTCCGTTGCCGGCATACAGCTTATGGAAACTCTGAAGTCATCGGGTCAAGAGGATGATTTCTTTTCCAGATGGTCTGGGTACCAGGCCAAGTATCTGGCATCCCGGCAAGAGTTTTCTTTCTTTTCGACGATCCTGGGATCGGTGCCTGTATTGGTGTCAGCCCTGATCACCGTGGCGATACTGTTTCTCGGCGGGCTTCGGGTGATGGACGGGGCGATGACCATTGGCATGCTTGTCGCGTTCCAGAGCCTGATGCGAAGCTTCACCGGCCCGATCGAGAAAATGGTCAACCTCGCAGGCAGCTTGCAGGAAATCAAAGGCGATCTTGCGCGCCTCGATGACGTTCTCAACCATGAGCTCGATCCGCGGTCCGGCGTGCAGGACGAGAAAACGCCAGCCGAAGCGGCCCTCATGAAATTGAATGGACGGATCGAATTGCGCGACGTCGTCTTTGGCTACTCAAAAGCCGGCCCCCCTCTGATCAACGGGCTGTCTTTGGTGATTGAACCGGGTCAGCGCGTGGCCTTGATCGGTGGATCTGGCAGCGGAAAATCGACGGTGGCCAAGTTGATTACAGGGCTCTATGCGCCATGGAGCGGAGATATCCTGTTTGACGGCAAACCCCTTAACGAGATCCCGCAGCGAGTGTTTTCACAATCGCTTTCGACCGTGGATCAAGAGATTTTCCTGTTCGAAGGATCGTTACGCGACAACCTGTCGATGTGGGACACAATGGTGCAGGAGCGTGACATTGTGAACGCGCTACGCGATGCCGCCATTCTGGACGTCATCGAAGCACGCGCCGGACGGTATGACACACAGGTGTCGGAGATGGGTTCAAACTTTTCTGGCGGGCAACGCCAGCGCGTCGAAATCGCCCGTGCTCTTACAGTTAATCCTTCGATCCTCGTGTTGGATGAGGCGACCGCGGCGCTCGATCCGATTGTTGAAAAACAGATCGACGACAATGTCCGACGGCGCGGATGCACCAGCGTGGTTGTGGCGCATCGGCTTTCGACTGTCCGCGACAGCGACGAAATCATCGTGCTGAGCCAGGGATCGGCGGTGCAGCGCGGCATTCATGAAGAAATGATCGAACAGGACGGGCCCTATCGCAGCCTGATGCAGGCGGAATAGGAGGTTTGAGAGCATGACACAAACGGACATGGCCCAGACCGAAACTCATGACGCCTTTGACGCCGAACTGCTGGGAAAGATCACCGGCACGCGTATGGCGGTGGGCGGGCACCGCCCCTTCCTGATCGAAGACACGTCCAAAATTTGGCTCGTCCTGGTGGGATATATCGACGTCTACGCCATCGAGATGTCGGGAGATCAGGTGGTTTCGACCGGGCGGCACGTCATGCATGTCGGTCCCGGTGCAGTGCTGTTTGGTGTACCCAGCCTTGATCTGCCCAATGGCAATCGGCTGGCGCTGCGGGCCGTGGCAGCCATGGGTACGCAGCTTTACGAAGGCGACGCCGCAGATGTTCAGGGCGACGATTTCGACATTATCGTTGTGGACTGGATCGACACTTGGGTCGGGCTGTTGTCGCGCTCGATAGTCCAGAACCGCATTCCGCGCAACGCGCTCGTGCTTGAAGCGGAACCCGCTCAGGCGTTCTCAGCAGGCACTGACGCCTGCGCGCAGTTTCAGGATGTGGTCTGGGGCACGCTGGATGACGGCGAAGCCAAGTTTCTGGATCGCGACGAGTGCCAATTGCAGCAAGGCGGTGTAGCGGTTCCGATAACGGATCAGAGCTGGATCAGTTTTGGAACCGACTGCACGATCAGTTGCGCCTACACGCCAACGCTTCTGTTCTTGGGCGGTCTCTGGGAAGCTATGGACAATTTCCATCGCTACTTCCTTCCGATCATCCAGGAAGAGATCGATCTGACGCGCGCAGAGGCGACCGAAATACGCGCGGCACGGTTCGGACAGCGACAAGTTCGTTTTACAGGAGCCCTGGCCACGCTGGGCAGCGTATTGCGTCCAGACTTGGAGAACTTGGCCGAGGCCGGCGGAGACACCGACACGGGCGAAGACCTGCTTTTCACCGCATTTTCACATGTTGTGCGCAGCCAGGGCTCTGCGGCGAAGAAACCCAAGCACGGCACACACCGAAAATGGGTTGACCAACTCAAGGAGTATGCGCGCGCGTCGGGGCTGCGCATGCGGCGCGTCGCACTGCGTGATAATTGGTATCGTTCGGATGTCGGTGCGCTTGTCGGGTATTTGGACGAGGATGAAACACAGCCCGTCGCTCTAATGCCAAGCTCTGCCTCTGGCGACTATGTCATGATAGATCCGGCGTCGGGGACACGCACCAAACTGACCCGGCGAAATGCAAGCGAACTAAATGCTTTTGCCTACATGTTCTACGTGCCCTTCCCATTGAAGGGGTTGGACGTAAAAGAAGTTCTCTCTTTTGGTTTGCGCGGCATGCAGCGGGAATTGTGGTTGGTGCTGTGCTTGGGATTGCTGTCCGGCTTGCTTGGCCTCGCCGTACCGGTTTCAATTGGCTATCTGTTCTCCGACGTGGTGCCGCGCGCCGACCTGAACACGTTCACAGCGGTCATCGGGGCTTTGATCCTGACTGCTCTGGGCGTCTTCATCTTTGACATAACCCGCGGCTTCACCGTTTTGCGCGTGACCGGAAAAATGGACGGGCGCATTCAATCCGCTGTCTGGGACAGGCTGCTTGCGCTGCCTTTAGGATTTTTCAGAGATTACACTTCGGGTGATCTGGCTGACCGGGCCAACAGCATCAACTCAATCCGCGAAGTCCTGACGGGCGCCACGTTGCAGTCCGTATTTTCGCTTATTTTCTCACTCTTTTCCTTCGCGCTGCTGTTCTACTACTCGTGGGAACTTGCATTGGTCGCCACCGGGCTGATCCTGATCGTCATTCTCGTGACCACATTTTTCACCTGGGCGATGATTCCGCACAAACAGGCTGCGTTGGAAACGATGGGCAAGATCGAAGGCCAGGTGTTCCAGTTTCTTGCAGGAATCGCCAAGCTCAGAAGTTCAAATAGTGAAAGCCGCGCCTTTGCGCGTTGGGCAAAGCTCTATCAGAAAACCAAAAGCCACACCTATGCCGCGTCCCGTTTGAATGCCGGTCAAGAGGTGTTCAACGCGATGTTTCCAGTGGCTGCCTCGATCACCGTGTTTGCTTATGTCTACTACCAACTGAACGATTCCAGCATTGACGGTCCTGGCTTCACCATTGGTGATTTTCTCTCCTTCAACGCAGCACTGGGTCAGTTCAACGCTTCAGTTATGGCTTTCGCCGCCGCTGCTTCGCAGATCATCGAAATTGTTCCGCTCTATCGTCGCGCAGACCCGATACTCAAGGCGGTGCCCGAGATACGCAGCGATGCCCTCGACCCGGGAGAACTGACAGGTCAGATCGAATTGTCCAACGTAACCTTCCGCTATGACCCGGAAGGTCCTCCAGTCCTTGACAACGTCTCAATCAAAATCCGTCCCGGGGAATTTGTGGCGTTTGTCGGCGCATCCGGGTCCGGAAAATCCACGATCCTGCGCTTGATCCTTGGCTTCGAACAAGCCGAAGCGGGCGGCGTCTATTTTGACGGGCAGGATTTGCACGGGCTGAATCTTGGTGCCGTGCGCCGCCAGATTGGGGTCGTTCTGCAGGGCAGCCGTCTCACGTCAGGCACGATTTTCGAGAATATTGTAGGGTCTACGCGGCTGACACAGGACGATGCGATGGAAGCGGCAATTGCCGCCGGGCTCGAAGATGATATCGAAGCCATGCCAATGAAACTTCATACCGTGGTTTCTGAAGGCGCAGGCACTTTTTCGGGCGGACAGAAACAGCGGTTGATGATCGCACGCGCGATGGCGCAAAAACCACGCATCTTGATTCTGGATGAAGCCACAAGCGCGCTGGACAACAAGACCCAGTCAATCGTGAACGCGAGTCTCGACAAACAGAACCTGACCCGGATCGTCGTGGCACATCGCTTGACGACCATTGTAAATGCCGACCGGATCATCATGCTGGAGGGCGGCAAGATTATCGAAGAAGGGCGCTACAGCGAATTGATGTCCCGCGATGGATCGTTTGCAGCGCTGGCGCGGAGGCAGCTTCTATGATCGACAGCCAATGGCTGGCCGTGATCCTGACCTTCGGCCTTCCGCTTCTGTTTGCAATCGATCTTACCCTGAGGCGACCGCGAAACTGGGCGGATTGGCTTTTGCGGTCGGCACTGTTGTTGAGCTTTTCGACCTTTTTGTTTCTCGGTGGCGTCGTTTGGTTGGCCATCGGATCGCAATGGCGATGGGTCCTGATTGTTCTGGCGATTGCCTCAACGATTTGGTCATGTCCGGTCCGTCAATCCGCTGAAACACAGTATGTCCCGAACAGATGGGGCGGATGGGTTTCACTGATCGCATTTGCTTTGCCAACAGCCCTGTTCCTGTCCAATCTTCTACAAATCCTGACAGCAGGAAATGTGCCCAACGATGCTGTCGATCTGGCCCTGCCGCTAAGTGGTGATCGCGTTGCTGTTATGCAGGGCGGTCAATCGATCATCGTGAACCACCATTTCACCACGCCGAGCCAGAAATATGCCGTGGATTTGATAGCACTCTGGCCCGATGGGCGGCGTGCCAAGTCCCTTTCCTCTTCAGATCCAGAGGATTACGCGATCTTTGGCATGCCGGTGATTGCTCCTTGTGAGGGAGATGTTCTTGCAACGCGCGACGACCAGCCCGAAACACCTATCGGAGGCGCGAATCTGCAGGCACCGGCCGGAAACTTTGCTCTACTCACCTGTGACGGCATCACCGTCCTACTGGCCCATCTCCAGCCAGGCAGCCTGACTGTCGACGCGGGCACCCGTGTCGGTACGGGACAGGAATTGGGACGCGTCGGGAATTCGGGAAATTCGACGGAACCGCATTTGCATATCCATGCTGTGGAAGGCCAGGTGGACGATATCACTGCGGCGATCTCGACCGCGACCGCAGTCCCGATTACATTCGACGGGCTTTTCCTGACCCGAAACATGGTTTTGAGGTAACAGGGACATGACCACCCCTTCCAACTCTGCCGCGTCATCCAAGATAGAGGACGATGTTCTAGCCACGCCCGCCGCCAAAAGGTCTCTGGCTCCACACTGCCAGAGTATCGGTGATGTACTGCGATTGGTCGAACCGCGTATTCGTCCCGAGCTCGTCGATACAACCGGCATGACGCGGCTCTATCACGTGGCTGATCAACTGCCAGCAGAGATGGCGCCGTTTTGGGGTCTTGAACTCCGATTGGGCGATCCTGCTGCACGCGCAGACATTCTTTGGGAAGTGGCTCAGGGCAACGGATCGATCAGCACACTTGCCGGAGACCATGTGCCGGGGCGTCCATCCTCGTCGTCCGCTGCTGTTTTGAAGCGGTCGGCATTCTGGGACGCTCTGTCAGCCTTTGCGCTGGACTGGCGGGACGGGACGCAGTGGAAACCAATGCTTGGCAATGTCTGGCTTGAAGTCGACAGCGCAAGCACCGAAGGGCACCAGCTGGAAAGCTGCCTTGACCAACCCTGCATGTTTTGGGGCCCAAACAGACAATCCAACGGTACCGACCGCGCCCTTCTCAACGCGCTGCCCGAGCTTGGGCGCCGCTTCTTCCAACTGGACATCGACAGCGGCCAATTGGCGAAATTTGCCGATGCGCTTCCTGATGGCGCCACTGTCTTTCAGATGGGTGTGATGGGGGCCCGAGACGTCGTTGTCACCCGTCTATGCTTGACCAACCTGGATTGCGACGCTGCGATCGCTTGGCTTGACCAGATCGGCTGGCCCGGAGACTTGGGAACAGTTGAGACCGTATGGCGAAAGTACGTTGACCGATTGGGCGAGCCTGCTCTCAATATCGACCTGATGCCGGATGGTGTCGGACCCAAGCTGGGCATCGAACTATATGCGAAGGAAAACACCTTCTCAACGCGACCATGGGAATCCGCGTTCAGCCAGATTCTATCAGCAGGTCTGGCGCGCCCCGAGAAGATCAGCGCGCTGCGGGATTTGCCGTTTATGGAACACTATGCTTTGCCGACATGGTCCCCTGACGGCCCGCAAGTGATTTATCCCGCGCTCTCGTGCAACCTGCACCACCTCAAACTGGTCATCGTCGGAGCCGAGGTCACCGAGGCCAAAGCATATATCGGTGTGTTGCGTCCGCCCTTCAATCAATCGCCGACCAAAGGCGGCGAGGCCGAAGGTGGCGGTGGTTGGCGTTAGTCGACTTGCAAAGAACCAGCGGCCGAAAGCGCCGCCGGATCAACCTTTGACTTAATCACCAAACTACGCGATCTCGACGTCCCGCAGCGCTGGATTTTCCGCTTCCTTCCTGGCGCGGTAGTCCTGCGTGATCGCCATCTCGCAGAGATACCCATTGGAAAACAGATTATCGAGCATCGCTATGGCTGCCATCGGACCGATTTCCGGATGGTCGGACAGATGATCAAATACTTCGCCATAGGTCAGCGTGCCCTCGGAAATCAGCGCGCCAGTGACCAGATGCAATGTTCCACGCCGGAAATCGCGCCGCGTGGTCGGGGATATCAGGGTGAAACCATCCTCCTGCTCGACAAACTTCAGATCGTCGCGCCACTTCATGGGCATCTCCTGATAGGGTCCGGTTACCATTGACCGGGCCACAATCTTCTCAAGCACCCGCTTGAAGTCCTCTCCGTCTTCAAATTTCGCCTTGTCGAACACGCGATAGCCATAGCGGTTTTCCAGTGTCGTGTAGCAGGGGCTGATCAATTGAACGGACCGGTTGACCATGTTGACCAGCAAACCAGAGACGCAGGCGATCGATCCTTGGGGCACGTCGAATCCGTCGGGCGGATTGTCCGTGTCGATATTGCGCAAATCATCCGACTCAACCAGCTGCTTCAGCATGCGCTCGCGACCGCCGGGCACCTTCGCCCGGAATACTTCGGCATCCGCCTGTTGCATCAGAAGGATCGTGTCGCGCATTTCCGAAGGCGTAAACGTTTTGTGCAACCGCCGCATGATGTTGCGTGACAGAACGCTGATACGGGGCCACGGCGCCGGAACTTTGCTATAAAATCCAATCAACTCGCCGACCCAGTCTTCCTTGGCACGCGCTGTCGCAGTGCACAAAGACGCACCTGTAATCGATTGCCAGATCTCCAACAGTTTCACGTAATGCGGATTGTCATGAGGTTCCGTGCTCCAGTAGAGCATGCCATGTGCGGCTGGCCACCCAAGCACATCAGCCATACCTTGCGCGACCCCTGCTACCATCGCTTGGTTTTCCGGTACGGAAACGTCATAGACCGTTTGCAGCTTCGGCGCATCGAAAGCACAGAAATGGCAGCCGACAGAACAACCAACGGCCATCTCGACGGCATGACAGGGGTGATCGATATCCCAGCCATAGCTTCCAAGCTCATTCCGTGTGGTTGCGATGCGTCGTGCGCGCCAGACAGTGTATTCATCGCTCACTGATCGGGTGGACAGCACCATTTTCTTCTGAACAAAGCCGGTCTTTTCGCGCCGAAACCGCCACAGAAACCACGTGCGCAAACGCGGATAACGTGCCAGAGTCTCGTGAATTTCGCTTGGCAGTTCTTCGAAACTGCCCGCCGAAAACCCGTGGTGGCTAAACTCGGCGTTGAAGCTCGGCTGCTCCCAAAGCAAGGCAAGCTCTTCGGGTTCGAACGTCACCCCGATATCTTTCAGCATCTTACGCTGGTCGTCAGAAAAATTACCGCCGTCATCCAGTGCTTTGCGGAAGTCACGATCGCCTTCATAACACTCGATGAAGCGCTTCACCTGGCAGAGGCTTTCCATCTCTTCAGGTGAAAAATCGCTAAGCGTGTCGACATAGCGGTTACGGTCGCGCATTTCTACGTTGGATTCTCCCCGTCCGGTCTCGATCATATTGGTCACGATATCGCTCCTCCAAAAACCGCGTTTCAGTCATAGTTTCGCACTATTCCACGCGACACAACCTAAAATAGTGCTTTGTCGAACTTGAGCTTGGGGGCCAAGATCCGAGCAGCAAAGAAACTATGCGTCGGATCGCTGAGATCGAACCCGAATACCGGGCCACGGTCATTCTTCTCAAGCGCATCTACAATCCTTCTGATCGCGATGTCAGGCCCCTGCCCCGGATCAAGGTATGGGGCATTGGAAATGGTGGACCAGGAGGTATCGGATTTCAGGTTCCGAAAAAACGCGAAGACCGGGCTCGCTGCAGGACCTTCGACCGCGTGGACGGGTTTGCGCAAAATGTCATCTCGGGCGCCATGGATCATACCAAGTCTGGACTGGGTGGCTTCGGTGATGGCACGGTGAAGCGCAATCTGCGGCTGTGCATGGCATCCCCACCCGACATTACAGCTCGACCTGGCAGAACCAGAGCCTTGATCCAACAAGACAGCCCAAATGACCGGCAGATTAACTGCGCCTGGAAGCGCGAACAATCGCATCTCGGAACCCGTTTCGTGACAGCGATCGAGGATCAGTCGCGCGACAGGGTCATCGACGCTATCGGGCTCGATGATCTGTGCTCTCTGCCGTAGCAACAGCTTTCCATTCTGTCGAACGGCACACATCGCGTCACGCTCGATTACTTCGTAAAGCCCGTGTAGATAGGCCTCCGCCAACGAATTCCCAGAGGCGAGGCCGTTCGAACTGGTTTCGTAGTAACCGGGCCTGCGCAGAAAATAGACGGCGCTGGACGGTACAAAACACGGGTCGCTATTGCTCAGGTTTACACCCAAGGTCCATTCGCCCGTGAACTCATCATGATAGTATCTCTGCAACATGCCCGGCAACTCATGCGGGCGCAGGATGCGGTCGGCACCCCCACCCCGCTCGTTCGGAAGAGATTGGCTCGAGGCTCGCCAAATCTGGCTGGGCAAAGGGTGTTCGGCCCGGTGCAACTCGCAGGCCTCCATTGCGGCGGACACGCGCGCGGTGGCGTCCGACAGCCCCTTGCCATTGGATACCTGAAGCACCTTGCCACCTGGGCGTACGGCGACCCAAGACGGAACACCAAGAACATCCAACGGCGTAATGGAAGCCACGCGAGTCACACCGCATGATTTCAGATCTGGTTGGATCCGGGTCCAGGTTTCTTCCGCCGAATACTTGCGCATCTGGCCCATCTGGCTTGACTGCTTCGACAGTCCTTGTGCGAACTTCAATCCGCTCAGATCATGCGTGCCGGTGGTCATGATCCGGCGCGCACGAACAGCTGATTTTCAGCGATTGACGTATCAAGCAAGGCGACGTCCTCATGCCAGTCCACAGCCCCGAAAAACAACGGACCTTGTTGAACGAGCCAAACGGCAGTCGCGTGTACCTCATTCGCCGTGTCCCCCGGCGGGACCACCCCAGAGCGCGCGGCCCAATCAAGCAAAACTGCCATCTCGGGAGGCACTTCCGGACCGAACTGACATATCAAGTTCAGATCTGAAAGGGGTCGTCGCGCGATCCAATCGCTTGTGGCCGAGCCCTGAAAAACGGATGGCATCTCCTCGGGCCGCAGCCCATGCAATGCAAGCCAGCTTTCTTGAGTTTGCCCCCCAGCTTTCGCATATTCGCTTACGGCCTGACCCGCAAACCGAGAAACCTCTGCCTCGTTTGGACCTTGTCCTGTCAATGCACACCAATCTTGAAGAAACCAATGACGTCGGCTTAGCCGCCACGCGTCCGACAAGGCTCCGGGCTGTTCGGCGCGGGCCTGCAACTGCGCGCGCAAGGAGAGCGGTCGGCCATCTGCCCCATTCACAAGGCGCGATAGCCGCGGTTCAACATCAAGCGGCGCTGGGTCGGGGATCATCCACAGGTCCGTCTTGTTGACGCCGGCAGGCCCGCTATCGGCCAATAGTGTCAACGCAGCCCTTGCATCCAAGGTTTTCAATCGGGTCCGTCCCGCAAGTGACTGCCTCAGCTCTGCGCCGTTTAACCCCAACCGGTCCGCTGCGGCAACGATCCGTTCTACGGTGCGATTCACATGCCCCCAAGACTTAACTTGCGCGATCAAATCTCTAGCGTGAGGTTCATTTCCGAATATCTCTCCCAAGACCCAGCGCAGATCAACCAAAGGAACGGAAAGCTCAACATACCCCATCTCAGCTGGACCGTGGCTTAACGCCACTTCGTCATCACCTTCGATCTCGCCGCTGTCGAACAGTCGAAAGACCTCTCCCAATCCGACCATGCCATATGGAGCCAGCTCTAACGCCCGCAACGCTCCCATGCTTGATGCCCCAAATAACTCGATACCGGCGTGAAGCGCCGAGAGAATTTCTCGCTGCCAGATCGGTGTCTGCGCGTGAAAGAATCCATCGATGATCAATACCCGGGCGGGCGGGCATGCCAGAACGGCGTAAAGATCGCCGAATTTGATCGGTGGTCGAATAACCGCTTCGGGATGCAGCACAACCGCCTCTGGCAAAGATAGGGATGGTCCCAGGAAGACGAGATCCCGACCCGAGAGCATCTGGTGTTGCGGCACTGTCATTTTCTAAACAGGCACCCGGTGCGCATCGGCTTCGACGCTTGCGGCCGCATAGGCAGGGCCACAGATGTCGTGCGCCATCTGTACCAATTCCGATCTGGATATTCCTTGCAGAATGTCAGGGCCGGGCGGGCTGATATTGGCATGGCTCTCTGTCGTGATGTGCTTTTCAGAGATGCCAGCCAAGCGCGCCAGATCTCCACGACGTTGGCCCAAATCTTGCGTATGCAAGACAAGCCGACGTTGGGGCGGGAGAACATCGAGTGTGCGTAACGTGGCATCAGCCCAATGACCAAGAAACCGTTCCGCAACCTTCGGCATGAAACGTTCACGTGCGTCTTCCGAGGCAATTTCCGCCCAATCAAAATGGCCGAACAGGAGTTGGCCATATGCCTGCATCCAGTCTGGCGGGGTACGGCCTTTGGCTTGAAAGCTGTCATGCCAGCGCAGCAGCATTTTCAGATAGCTTTCGAACCACTCCGCGGGCGGCCTGATGGGCAAAACGAAGCCAGAGTCTGAGCACTGGGCCACCAACTCGGGAGCCGCGAGATGCAAGAAACTGGCAGCATCCATCTCCAACGCGCTTTCGCGATCGCGCCGTGCGAAAAATGCAGCCAGATCCGAACCTGACATCCGATTGGTCAGCGCTTCAATGGTTGCTTTCTCGGCATATTCATTTGCCGCACGCATCGGACGGAAGAGCGTATACAAAGACGTTGTACCTGACCTGGGCAACCCCATGCACATCAAATGAAATCGGCGTTTCGGCCAATTCACAACCAATGGGGCCGAGACGGGTGCCGCATCGCAGTTTCGCAAGGCAGCCCGAATTGCGCCGGGCAGGATAATCGGGTCTGCAGCGTCTTCTTCAGCCCGTTGTGCGACATCTTCCGCAAACAGAAGGCCGCTCTGTCCTCTCAGCGCTTTTGCGACCGAAACCGCATCCAGCACCATCGCGTACCACAGACATGTTTGGCCGCGCCCGGCCAGCAGCGCCGGTACAAGCACTTCAAAAAACTGGTAGACGTGACCTTCGCACCAAGCCAATTTTGCACTGCGCCAGGCGGCTATCTCGCTATAGGCGTCCAAAGTGGCAACCTGTTGAAGCCCGGGCATTGCCAGCAAAAACTGTTGTGCCTTGGCCTGAGACACTGACTGTATGATCGTACCAATTTCACTACATATCCGATAGGTCATGGCCGCCGCCAGGTCGGACCGGATTTGCATGGCCAAGTGCGGGGACCACCCGGTGCCAAACGGCAGATCCGCTCCGTGACCATGCAGATAAACCAATACGGCATCCGCCGTTTTGAGTGCAGTCGAAACATCGCCTTTTGCCGCCTGAACGCGTAGCCAAAGGTGAAGTGTATGAATGCGCCCGATATGCATCAGGTCATAACCGAAATCCTGCTCTAGTCGCGTATCATCCGCCATGGCCCGTTCCAGCCGAGCCTCTGCAGACGTCAAATCACCGTGCCTGACGTCGTAGAAGGCCATGGCCTGCTCGATCCAGCTTTGCGAAAGGGCGTCCAACTCCGGATCCGCGGCGGCGAATGGCGCGGCTAAGCGCTGCGCCTTTGCAAACACCGCGCTGGCTGCGTCGGTTCCTTCGCTATGAAGCACCGATACTGCCTGTCGCACCGTGTCGCGCACTGTTTCATAGCTGGCCAATCTGTCCGCCGACAGTTTCTCTGCGATCTGGGCCTGCATCAAATCGGCAAAAAGCTGACCCTTGGGACCGGCCTCCATGGCGGGCGGCAAACTCCATCCGACACGGGTTGCGCGGACAACATGTACCAGCCAGGTCGCAATGGTTTTCATGCCCACCTCCCGTCAACCTGCTTGTTCAATCCGCCTGCCCCGCGGCGGCGCCTTCAGATTGCGACGACGGACCCTTAAACTCTATCGACAGGCAAGTGATATCGTCACTGGTTTCAGCCCCTTCCGTAAAGGTCGAGACCGACTTCATGACCGCGTTAAGTTGGTCCGACGGCGTGGCCCCCATCAGCGGGCGCATAGCCTCTAGCAGACGCGCTTCGCCATACTCCTCAAGCTCGGCTGACATCGCCTCGGTCACGCCATCTGTATAGCAAAACAGTGTCTCTCCCGGGTTAAGCACTCCGGTCTCTTCCTCGTAGTCGAAGTCTTCCCACACTGCCAATGCAGGCTGACCCTGATCGAACTTCAGATAACGTGGTTCGGTCTCGGGACCGACGATGACCGGCGGATTATGCCCTGCGTTGCAGAAAACCATTGCGCCGGTATTCGGGTCGATTTCGACATAGAACAAGGTGACAAAGAGCATCGCGTCATTGTCGACGCAAAGGTAGTTGTTCACCATCGTCACGCAGTCCGCAGGCCCTCGCGCCGATGCGGCAATCGCCCGCATGACGGTACGCGAGATGGCCATGAACAGGGCCGCCCCCATGCCTTTGTCAGAGACATCGGCGATCACGCATCCGATCTTGCCCGACGGCAAGTCGAACACATCGTAGAAGTCCCCTCCGACTTCGCGCATCGGCACCATATCCGCAGCGAAACTCATCTCTGCCAGTTCGGGAAAAGTTGTTGGAAGGCACTGCTGCTGAATGCGGGTCGCGACATCCAATTCGCGGTTGACCCGTTCCAATTCGCTCCGGGCTTCCATACTCTTCCGAAAAACTTCGAACGTACCGGCTAGCCTGCCGATTTCATCATCTGTCTTTGGTACGTTCACGGCCTGGTCTGTCTTACCTTCCGACAAAGCGTCCAGCGACCGTATCACCGCATTCAAAGGAAAGAACGAATGCCTGAGCGACCAATTGATGAACGCAAGAAACAACGTGAGGCCACTGGCAAGTGCAAGTGCGGATATGGCGTTTCCGATCCGGGTTTCGTACAGCGCATCAGAGGCATCCTGAACACCCACCACGTGCAGCGGCGCGTCTAGAAACGCGCTTGGAACAGGCAAGCTGGCAATCTGAAGAAATCGCCCGTCATCTTCCAAAAGGGAAATGCCCCACCGGGTCGCCTGCGCGCTGATTTTGGTTTGCTGCTCCTGAACCATGGCTGTGCCGCTGCTTTGCAAAACGTCTCCGTCCTGCGACAGAGTCAGAACCTGCGAACCGAACCCTTTGGCCAACTTGTCGGTTGTGCGTTGAAATGGGCTGATGACAATGGCCGCAGCCACCGGACGCGCCTGCACAAAAAGCGGGGCTGCAGCGACATGGACCAATGACCCGTCTGCCCCGAATGTCAGTCCCGTGGTGACGCGGCCCTGAGCCCGCAACAGATCGAGGTGTTCGGCCGTCAAGATCGGTGCTTCGACCAGCGGATCGTCAGAGCCGCCAAGAAACTCGCCATCGAAGCTGACAAACTGCGCAGCAGTGGGGTCAAGCTCGGCTTGCAATTCCACGAGCTCAAGATCAATCAGGTCGGCATCACGGTCACGCAATCCCTGAGCAAGCTCGCGGTTCTCCTGAAACCGGCGGGCATAGGCCTCTACACGCTGAAATTCGACGTCCTGTAAGCTCTCGAGATTGAGCTCCAGACTGGTCAGCAACGCATTTTCCAGCCGCGTTTGCATTTCCCGTTCGCGGTTGTGCATTTCGAATAGCAAAAGCGTCGTGAGAACCAGAAATACGACGCAAACGATAGTCGTGATCCGACTGCGCAAGCTGAGCCTTGCAAGTGCCGCGGTGTCGGAGCCGGATGTCATGGGGCTGCGTCCTTCCCCCGGTTTGCATAGACGAGTGACAAGTGGCCACCGATATCTCTCAGCGCGACGCCGACGCGGCCTGCCTGCAAGCACCGTTCATGTTCTTCTGCGTTTGCCAGAAGCGGCACAGTGACCGCATGTCGGTCGTCCTGATATGTCGGTTGACCAGGCAGAGCCCGAACCAGAACAAATCGCAACGCATCATATTTGCGGATCAATCGCTGAACTGTCAGGCCACATTGTAACAGGTTCGACAAAGAGAAACTGTTTTGCGGTGACGCCATGGATACTACGGTTTTGCGTCCCAATGTCCGCGCCCGCTCCATGCGATACCCCGTTAGATAGCGTTGCAGGCCAAGCCCGCGCCGATGCGGCAAGACACCTGTACCGTCCAAATGTGCAACCAGGGCGAGGTGCGCCTCGTCATCTATCCCCAGGTCACGGCCAAAATTTTCCGGGTCAGAAGCAGTTGGCAACCCGATGACGGTATATCCGGCCAGCTGGTATCTGAGCCCGGCGTTTTCCCAAAGGCCCCAAACCTCTCCGGCACTTGTCAGATGCTCAGCGAAGAACGCATCTTTTTCGCGTACGAATGGTGCGGGTTGCTGCGGGCTCTGCTGGTGCAGCTCAGCGTGCAAAGCCGTCAGCCTGTCCAAATCACCAATATCCATTTTGCGCAGCACCAGACCGTGTGGCAGGGTCCGAGGCCAAGCCCCATGCAAAGGCGCATAGCCCCCGTCCGCGTTGGCCGGTCCCTGGGACATGGTGGCCATCATTCGGTCTCTCCTTCGAGAATGCGGGCAAATTCCAAAATATCCAGTGGCGGGAATACACCGATGCGCAGCGCCACATTCATGCGCACGATATAAGTAAACCGTGCAAGAGTGCTGATCGGAATTGTCTCGGGGGCTTCTCCATCCAGAAGGATCCGCTCAATTAGCGATCCGTTGAGAAGCCCGAGATTGTAATATGGCGTAACCAGCCCAACCAATGCGTCCCCGTCGAGAATTTCGAGCTCGGTGCCGGTAAAGCTTGGGATACCATACGACAGGGCCTCGCCGATTATGGTTTCCTGGTTGGTTCCAACGAAGTTATCCGGCCCGATATACAGAAACTGTACGTCCTGTGCGGCCATCCGGGCAATCAGCTCTGGCAAGGTCGAAGGGTCAGGCTGGCCTTCGGAAACTTCCTCTTCGCCGCTACCAGCCTCGGCTTCTGCGCCGGTCTCGCCTAGGGATTCAGCTTGACGCTCTTTGAGGGGAACCCGGATAGCCACAAGCTCAATGTTGATGTCTTCCCTTTGCGTTAACTCGCCCAGCGCACGCATGTTCAGGACCGAGTTGTCCTCTCGTGGATTGAAGATCATCCCAATCCGGTCCACGTCACGATAAGCGAGCATCGCCTTGAGTTGGGATTCCAATGGCACGGTATGCGAACTGCCTGTCAGGTTTCGCCCACTACCAGCAAAATCCGGCACGATTTTAGACTGAACCGGATAGGATACCATCGTGAAAAGAACCGGTGTTTGCGATGTCGGAAACGCGGCACCTTTTTCGTCATATGTGCCTACCGCGGCCAAGGTTGCAGATGTCCCCCACGTGTACAGCAGATCGGGCTCCAGCTCTTTCGCCTGCTCAACAAGCCGCACGAAACGCGAGCTGTCCCGATCAGCACTGAGGCAGGTAACATTGAATTTCAGATCACGACTATCAAAATAAGCCTGAACCCCTTGCTCGACAGTTGTCGGACCACGCCACAAAACCATCACGACATGGGGCACGCCATCGATATGCGGACGCTCGCAAAGGTTTTGCATCTGGTCTTGGGCCTGCAAGCTTCCGGTACCGAACAGCATCGCCAACGCCAGGGCACAGCAGTTCACAAGAGCAACGCGTATATCACACAGCCTCAACATCGTACCCCCTTGTGCCGCGCGTTTTCAGGTCATCATCCTCGGACCGCAAGCCCGAAACCAGGAAGAAGGCCGCAAAACCGGTACCCGTGACAACGGACAAACCGCCTAAAATTGCCGCCGCACCTGCCAGCCCCCAATATTGCGACAGAACACCGGCAAGCAGAGGCCCGATGACCGACCCGGCCCGTTCAGTCATGCGATAGATACCCAAGACCCGACCCGGCCCATACGTCTCGATCTCCTGTTTTGCCAGAATCGTAAACAAAGCCGATTGCGCCGAAATGCTCATGGCCTGTGCAACGCCAAGGATCAAAACCGACCACGCCACTGCCGAAACCGTGGCGCCATAGGCCAACGGTACCAACCCCCATCCCGTCAGCAGGGCTCCGACGCTCACCATGAAAGCATGCAGCCCGAACCTGTCGCATAGCCGAGAGAACAGCGACAAAAGGATCAGCGCCGACGCCCCATACAACATCGTGATGCGACCGATTTCATTGCTCGTCGCCCCAATATCGGTCAGGAGCAGGGGGACTAGGAAGAACAAGAAGCCTGAAAGCAGAAGTTTGGCGGGCAAAGCTGCAAGCAAGGCGGCAACTACAAAGCGCGGCTGGCTCATGCACTCAAAGATAATTTTGGGTTCAAATCCAAAATGCGTTGACTTGTAAGACTTTGCCTCGTCGTTGCGCCCGTCCAACAATCGCATCGCCAGCAGAATGCTGAGCACGCCCAACGCCGCAGCGAGCAAAAGCGCGGGCTTAAAGCCGAACTGTTCTGCCAGAATGCCTCCAATCGCCGGCCCACAGACATCTGCCGCCATGATGCCGCCCACGAACACAGACATGCCCCGTGTGCGGTTGGCCGTTGTGGTCTGATCTATCGCCTGTCCTTGACACGACAAGAAGCACAAAGCGTAGCCAACCCCTGAAACAGTACGGGCCAAAATTAGAACCTCGAGGCTCGGAGCAAAGGCGGTTGCCACAAGGCCGAGGCTGGCAAGTGCGGCCCCTATCATAAAGCCATTCCGGCGCCCGACCCGATCGGCCCAGCCAGCCGCAAGCGTTCCGACCACCGCGGCCCCCAACATAAAGGCCGATATCGGAACCGCTATCAGAATGGTGCTGTCAAACCCGTCGAAACCTTGTGCAGGCCCACTGCCCAGCACTTCCGAGATGAACTGTGGCAGAAACGGTCGCGTCAGCTCTTCAGTCATCACGAACAAGAACGCGGCACCGCGCACACCCGCCAGGTGGGCTGCCGTGCCAATTTTGTTGCGCCCGCCCTCTACAAACTCGCCAACGGCTCGAAGGCGGGTGCGCATCCGATCCGCATCAGCGGCGTCAGTAAGGCCGGTTTCAATGCGCGCCTTTGTATCCGCCATCCGAGTCGACAGCGTTTCCAAAAGAGCATTTCCTGCCCGTATCGCACGACGCATGGAAACCCCTCCCGCCGGTTTTTCCAACCGACGGAAATCTCTGCCCACAAGCGCATTGAGCAGCCTCGCCACCTGTGCCAACGGGCTGCTGATGCTGGCGGATGTCACAACCAGCAAAATCTCGACCGCCAACACGACAGCAACAAAGACCATGACCAAGATATCCGCCGCCGCATCTAGCAGCTGCTGCGCGACAAAGGTTTGGTCAATACGCGTAACGATCTGCCCGAACTCTGTTCCATCAGCGGTCAGCAACGGCAGGACGACAACGCCATCTCCGGTCGTATCACTCTGCGTTAGGCTTCCCGTTGTGGACATTCCCGGTGACAGCCAGCGCAGCAGTTCGCTTTGCATACCGGCAGGCAAAACCTGCAAACCACGGTCCCGCATACGATCAGGCTCCGCCTGCTCCGAACCGCTCGATGCTTCGGTATCAACCCCATCTTGGTTAGGATCCGATTGCGCCTGGCCCGAGGCATACATGGCCACGCCACGGGGAGACGTCAGAACGATGCTTGAAATGCCGTGGCTACCCTCCAGCGCACGATCAAGATACTCGTCCACCTGCGCCAACGCCTCATAGGGTATCCCCATCGCCACGGCGCTTTCGATTCTGTCACGCACGCGTTCGGTGACGACCAGCGCATTGGTCTCAAGAATGGGTCGCACATTGCGCTCAAGCAACCCGATCGAGCGAAGCCCCAAGGCGCTTACGGACACAACCAGACATAGAACCGCCGCCGACAGGATAAAAAGGGTAAAACGTCTGGACATTTGATCCATCAGGTCACCCCCTTGCCCGGCTCGGCTACCTGCGCCGGATAGGACAAACGCTGCAACTCTCCGTCCAGATCATCCAGCTCTGTTTGGCTGGTGCGATAGGCTTGCACGGCGCTTTGCGCCAATTGATCCAGTTGATCGCCATTTACCTCGGCCATCGTCTCGGACGACATGTCATTTTCCAACTGCATCGTCAGCCGGTCCAACCTTTGATCGATACGCCGTGCGGCCATCAGACTGGCTACTCCGATCACACCGACGCAGGCCGCAAGCAATGCGGCAGCTTCCAAGGCCAAAATGCGGGCGGACTCAGCAAGAATACCTTGTGCTCCCCTCGGGTCGTAGGAAACTTCCACACGCCCCACTTCGGCTCCGAATGAGTTGATGATCGGTTCGGATACCGTTGCGATATCTTCTGCCTGCGCGCCTTCTCGGTTTTCTGTTTGCGACTGCAACGCGAGGATTTCTTGACCATCCTCAGCAATGAGCCGAATGGCCAAAATCTCGGCGTCGGACTCAAGCTTGTCTTCAATCTGCGCCGATACATTGGATACGATCTCTTCGACCGCGAGGCCAAAATTCACCCCTGTCTCGATATTGGCACGCAGGTCCGTCGCGACAATTCTGTAGCGCCCGTCAACCGCCTGCGTGAGTGCGGTGGACAGCTTGGCTATCGTCAAGGCGACTGCCGCGGCCAGAGCAATAGCAAATGCCACCGCCAGATAGGCGATGAGCCTTGCTGCAAAGCTCCCAACCAGCACACGCATCATTGTCTTCGCCTTCCTAATCGCCTTCACGGCCCAACGTTTTGCGCAGACGCATCACATTCATATTGCCGGCTCTTTCATAGCTTACGTCGTCCATGACCTGACGAACGAAAAACACGCCTAGCCCGCCAACCTTGCGATGGTCAACATCCAGCGTCACGTCTGGCTCGACCACGTCCAACGGATTGAAAATCCGGCCATGATCTCTCAACTCACAAATGAGGTCTTCGTTCTGGCGTTGAAGGGCTACCTCAAGCTGTGACGTCTGCCCCGCGTCAAACCCATAGTTTATGGCGTTGGTGACCAATTCTTCCAACGCAAGCTTTACCTGAAATGCGTCGGCATCAGGCACATCCATGGCGGCAAGTGTCCGATCCAGTTGGTCCAGCAAGCCCGGCACAGCCGAAAGTGTGTTGGCGAGCTGGATTTCGGCTTTCAACATCTGAAATGTCACCTTCTGATCCATCGGCCAAACAGCGCGCATTATTCACAATTTTGTGCTTGCTTCTATTTTAGATTGTATAGCTTCCCCCAAATGACAGCTAGAAGAATTTTCAAACATCCCCCTAGGAGCGCTCAGTTGTGCAAATCGGTTCGTCAAAAGCCTACTTTCGGAACGCTCATTGGTCGCCCGCGCAGCCCGGAACGGTGTTCGCCGCGCAGTCCGACAGAATCCTTTCGGCCATCGCAAAGCATCCAGCGATGACGCAAACCCCTCTAATCGCAGACAAGCACAACAGCGACGGGCATGTAACATGCTGGATCAAGAATGAAGGCGAACGCTTTGCGGATGAGGGCCTATCCTGCTTCAAGGCGCTCGGTGTTCTTGGGGTACTGGCCGCAAAGCCGGACCTGGCAAACGCGGACAGGTTCGTCTGCGCGTCCGATGGCAACCATGGTCGCGCTGTTGCATGGGCCGCGCAACGTCTGGGTGTTGCCGCGACCGTGTTTATGCCTGGATCCGTGCCGCAAGAAAACTTTGATCGGATCACGCAGTTTGGCGCGCGGACTGTGGCGGTCGAAGGTGGTTATGACCGGGCGATTGCAGATGCCGCCGAAGACGCCCATCGCACTGGCGCTGTCGAATTTTCCGACACAGGCCGTCCGGGATGCGAGGAAATCCCCTATCTGACGCTCTTTGGCTATGGACGGATCGTAGACGAAATCCTCGACCAAATGCCATCACCGCCGACACATGTCCTGGTACCAGCGGGTGTCGGTTCATTGGCGGCTGGCGTAGTGGCGCGGTTTGCCACCAGACTGGGTGCGGAGATGCCTCGCATTATCACCGCCGAACCGCTTCACGTGGCGCCTGTTGTCGCCAGTTTGGAGGCTGGGGATATTAGGAGCGTTCCCGAAGGAGCCACGACCTCGATGGCTTGTCTCGCGTGCGAGACACCGTCCAACGTGGCTTGGGAAATCCTGCGTGAAGGACTTTTTGGCGCCATGGCCATTTCTGATCTCGTAGCTCTCAAAGCAATGAATGATCTTAAGTCTTCTCATGCCGCATCCGCGGTTTTCACCCAGCCATCCGGGGCGGCTGCCTTCGCAGGGTTGCAGGAAATCCTCTCCGATTCGGTCCTGCGCACCCGTGCCGGGCTCGACGGGGCGGCCAATGTGGTCTCTCTCGTGACCGAAGGACCATCTCTGGTGTCCGGATAGGCGCAACCGTTGCTTAGGATCATTCGCGATTTTTCCTGGTTAGCCGAAACGGGTTTGCCACACCATGCAGACGGCGGCTGCGTTCACTGTGCGCCCGACTATCGGGCAAGAACATTCGGCTTTCAAATTACGACGCTTGATTTTTGATGGGTCCTCGGTACACTTTATTCGTGTGAAAAGAACAAGGCCATTTGGTTTAGTTGTGCGTCCGGTCACGGACCCGGTATTTATTTACTCGTGGCAAAACATGAGAAGGGACAATTCAATGAGTGTCGAAGACCTGAAGGAATATGCACGCCGGTGTGCAAGCGACCCCGATTTGCGGGCCAAGGCGAAAGAGATTGGCGCCACCGATCTGGATGGCCAGATTGCACATGCCGCATCCATGGGTCTGACTTGGACCAAGGAAGACATGGCCGCCTTCCAGGAAGAACTCCAAGCCGATGGCGAGCTTGGCGAAGATGATCTGGAAAAAGTTGCCGGTGGTGTTGTGACCACCACGGCCGCGGCTGCAGCAGCCGTTGTTGGCGCAGCGGCAGCCGTTGTCGGCACAGCCGCCGCAGTAACGTCGGCCTCGACCGGTAGCGGTTGGTAACCTGACAGACAGACAGTTTGTAAAGGGCGGAGCACATCCGCCCTTTTTTATGACCCAAGAATAGACTCTGCCTCGGGTTGCAAAACTCAATGCGTCTCCGTCAGAGCCAAAGCTCTACATCGGCCACCAGCTACTCGATAACTGGTTCACCTCTACTCAGGCATCCGAGACGGCGAGCGGGCGTGTACGCGGCGTGTGAGCAGGCATGATCCATTCGCCACGCTCATCGATTGCCAACAAATTGCGGATCGCAGGGAGGGCGGCAATAGGCGTCGCCTTTGGCGGGCCGTCATAAGCCAATTGATAGGAATTGTACCCGCGCATCATGGTCAGATTTCTCTGTGCCTGTGTGCGCAGGTCTGCGCCGGAACACGATGCGCCACCAACATTCAGACCACCGGGATTGTCCAATGTCTGGCCCCATTCCATAAGCACCCCGTTGCTGTTCTGCAACAAGGCGCGCAGCCAGCCGACACAATCCTGCGACCGCTTATCCATATCGTAGAGACCCGAAAGCCCAGCGTAGAACACGGAAAATTCTTGTCGCAGGCGGCTCTCGTATTCGGCCATGGCAATATCTTCCGGTACCGCACCAGAGAGCGTCGCCTTAATCGACCGGGCTGCCAACAGCGCTCCGTAGGTCGCCAGATGCACACCTGACGAAAGAAGCACATCTACGAAACAGGCGGCATCACCGATCTGCAGAACGCCTGGCGCGCTGAATGCGTTGGATGCATAAGAGTAATCCGCGCACAGACTCACTTGATCGTAGGGCGCATGCTCTGCCGGTGTGGCATCGCGCAGCAGTTCGGTTATCCGTGGGCATGTCGCAAGCCAGTTTACCAAACCTGCTCGGGGGTCGACCCGCAGTTTGGCCAGGCAGTCGCGCGGCGCAACCACGCCCACGCTGGTCAATCCGTTGCGCAGGGGAATGTACCACACCCAGGCTGTCCCATGCTCGGTCTCTAAGGTCTCGAAAAAGACGTTCCCATCCAGAGGGGGATCAAGGCGCCCCCCGCCGGTCCAGTATCCCCAAACCGCCACTTTACGAAAGAACTGCGAATGCTCGCGCGCATCCAATTCCGGGATATTCAGGCGCATCTGTCCAGTGGCATTAACAACAAATCGAGCGCGCAACGCATTTTGCTTCCCGCTTTCTCGGTGGGAGTAGGTCACGCTGCGACCTTGCTGGGTGTTACCGTCGCCGACGGAAACTGCGTCATACCCTCGGCGCAGCGTTGCGCCGCAATTCTGCGCGCTGGACAGAAGGATTTCATCAAAGCTTGCGCGATCAACATTGAGGGCAACAGGGGGATCGTCGGCTTGGTCGGGGCCGAAGGCGAGGGTCCAGATGTCCTGTTTGTCAGCGCCCCAGCAGAATGTGGCCCCGCGCTTCACAGTATAGGCTTCGGCATCAACGGCGTCCTGTGCACTGATCAGGGGCAAGACTTGTCGCAGCGTGGCTGGCAGCAATGATTCACCGATGCGGTAACGCGGCTCGGTATCACGTTCAAGAAGGACGGTGGACAGACCAGCCTTGGCGCACAGACCTGCCATCACCGATCCGGCGGGGCCACCCCCAATCACCGCGACATCTGCTGTTTCCACTTCGTCCATTTTCGCCTCTCAAACCTAACCGGGCTGTGTATTCAAAACACGCTGCGTGGCAGCAGCGAGCCTGCGAATCTGAGCAACGGTTACAGGCTCCGTCTCTTTCGATCGCTGCAACTCCCCGATATTCAAAAGGTCTTGCGGATCATACTTGTTCTTCAAAGCACAAAACTTCGCCCAAGTCTCTGCGTCGTAATAGTCCGCATAGTCTAGCGACCGGCTCAGATTCTCAGCCTGTACGTAGAGGCGACCGCCTGCTTCAACAATGGATGAAACAAAGTCCTGCTCGGCTTCGACAAGAGCAGTTTCCACCTCCGGCTTGCCGATACCGCGGCAAAGCGCCATCACCCCCATAAGGACAAAGTCTTCGTCCCTCGGGTACAGCAGCGGGGGCACTGGCGCACGTCGCTTGACAAGATATCGAAAGCCGATGGGCACTCCATGCAGCGATGGCCCGACCCAACCGCCACTGGGTTCAAGCGTAGCGGAATGCCGGTCGGTCCAATCTCCGAGCAACGACCAGAATCGACCTTCTTCGTCGATCGGAACCATGGCCGAGAACCAATAAAGCCAGTCGATGCCATCCGCCCCCGGCAGATCATTTGTTTCGGATGGGTTGAGCGGATTGGTGACCGGAATTTTGCCCGATTGACCAACCGCAAATTGATTGGTGACGCCCGGAATGGCCTGAAGCCGTAAAGTGACATCCAGGACCAAACCAAATTGTCCCATTGCGGCAAATATCCAATAAAAATCCGAGTCTTCTGGCGTCAAATTATGCAACTCGCCGCAGCCATCAATCAGAGTAAGAGCCTCAACATGCGCCCAAAAGCCACCATGTGTTTCCGAAATTGAGACGTAACCGTCATTAGATTCACCGCGCGCTGCGGCCTCTCGGGTGGTTGGCGGCACGCGCAATCCCATGCCTCCGGCGTTGACATAGCCACCCAAAGTCGGGCCGGCCCATCCACCATTAAAAACCGGCAAGCTCGCTCCATGAGCGGCTACGAAATCGCGGATATCCCACATGATCGCACCGCACCCGACCCGCAGAAGGTCGGCTTCCACAACTTCGAACTGGTCAAGGCCATGGGTCAGAAACAGCGTTTCTCCTCTTCTGGGCAGGCTTGCGCCACTCAGACTATGGCCGCTGCCCCGTACACGCAGCCGGTGTCCACGAGAGAGTTCCTCGCGCCATTGCGAGATGGCTTCCGCAGCAGACTGAGGCGCGCGCAAAGATGGTTCGAGTGGCGAAAGATATAGTTTTCCGTAATCAGCGAGCGGCATAGTGAGTCTTTTCGTTGATGTCTGACCGAACGCAACTGAAAGGCCGCCTCTTGCCGGACTGATTAGGGTCGCGCGATCCGCTCCGAGGCAAGTCCCAACGCTGGAACGTCTCGTTGTCGCGTAACAAAATACCCTCCGGACAATTGCCCGAAGGGTCGCGTTGAAATTTAGCAGGTCCCGAAGGCTGCACCAATGTACTACCAGCCACTGCCAGATGTCGTAGAGGTGACCGCGGCAGCGCTCCCGACTACCGCAGCCGAGGCTGCGGACACAGCTACAGCCGCGGCTGCCGCGGTGGTTGTCACGACGCCGCCGGCAACCTTTTCCAGATCATCTTCGCCAAGCTCGCCATCGGCCTGGAGTTCCTCCTGGAAGGCACTCATGTCATCCTTGGTCCAATTCAAACCTATGGAAGCCGCATGTTCGATCTGGCCGTCCAGATCGGTGGCGCCGATTTCCTTGGCCTTGGCGCGCAATTCAGGATCTGCGGCGCAACGGCGGGCATATTCCTTCAGATTTTCAACACTCATGCTAAACCTCCCATCGACATCAACGCCACCATGCTCATTCCTGCAATCGGAGTTGTTCATAAACAGCCGCTTTCGCAAACACCGGCCATGATGGCGCGCGGACCTGTGTCGCTATAGTTGTGCAGAACAAGCAATAAAAATCAAGCAACGGTTGTGGCGAGTAGAGTAAGTAACGTCAGTACGCCGATCTGGCATTGCCAAGTCGCTCCTGCTGCCCATTTCAAATAGCAGGTGGCCGTGACCGCACTAGCAACTAAGCCAAACCTGAAGCCCTCCCGAAATCATTGCCTAGGCAATATGGGTTCAATCCCGGCACGTCGGACGTCGAGAGACTTCTAGCGGGGCGTGGAGCCATCGTCAGCAGTTAAGCGATCAATATCTGGGGAACCAAACGGTCCCCAGTTTGGATCTTGCATACAACGCAATCGGCCCAAAGGCTGCGCCAATCTGTTACCAGCCGCTGCCGCTTGTTGTGGTGGTGACTGCAGTCGCGGTTCCAACCACTGCGGCGGCTGCGGAAACAACTGCCGCTGCCGCTGCTGCGGTGGTGGTCACGACGCCGCCAGCAACTTTCTCAAGGTCATCTTCGCCAAGCTCGCCATCGGCCTGAATCTCTTCTTGGTAGGCACTCATGTCGTCCTTTGTCCACGTCAGACCCATGGATGCGGCATGTGCGATCTGGCCGTCCAGATCAGTGGCGCCGATTTCCTTGGCCTTGGCGCGCAATTCAGCATCTGCAGCGCAACGACGGGCATATTCCTTCAGGTTTTCAACGCTCATGCTAGACCTCCCATTGATATCAACGCCACCATTTCCAATCAAGGAATCGACGCTATCGATCGCGCCGCCGTTTTCCCGAACACCGGCCATGATGGCGTACAGGCCCGTGTCGCTATAGTTGTGCAGAACAAGCGACAAAAAATCAAGCAACGGTTGACACAAAAGGAAATAGAGTACCGTACTTGGCGTTGCACGTCGCTCGGAGTGCTAGTGACCGGCAGATAACCCGGTCAAGTCAGGCAACCAACTTGGCAATACCCGACGACCACAAGGAAGATGCGGAGCGCGAAGACGACATCGCGCGTGACGAGCGCGACGCTTAAACCTGTTCGGCGGCGGCAGCTTCATTATGTTCCACGACGCAACTCAGTGTTTCGCGGGCACGTTCGACTTCCCTGCTTCGGGTGCAGTTTCAGCCCGAGACACATCCGACCGCCGCCCGGCGCGCATTGCCGAGGTTCGAGTATCAATGGTGTCCCTGACGCCCTCAGTTTGAGCACTCCTACATCGCTTAGCCGCCATTTTTCTCGATTTCAGTCGCCACGATGAATAGGGCTTTTCGGCCTTTCGTTTGAAACTGTGTTATGATATCACATAATCACAAATGGAGATGGCAGTGTTTTCCTATGCAGCAAACGGCGCCGATGACACAACGGATCGGCGGATACCGGTTACCGTTCTGACAGGCTTCCTCGGAGCGGGCAAGACGACGCTATTGAACGCAGCGCTGTCCGAGATTTCCGCCGGAAAAGTCGCAGTCATTATGAATGAATTCGGCGAAGCTGGATTGGACCACGATCTGATCGAGTCCGTTGAAGACGAGATCGTGTTGATGCAATCCGGCTGCCTATGTTGCTCCATTCGAGGAGACTTGTCGGGCACAATAGCAAACTTAGTCGAACGGCGAGATGACGGAAGCCTAAGATTTGAACGGATCATCATCGAAACGACCGGGCTAGCTAACCCTAGCCCAATTCTCCAGACACTCTTGGTCGACCCCGAGCTGGCACGGACCACCCGCATGGACGGGTTGATCACCGTCGTTGATGCGGCCAACGGGCCCGCAACACTGGACGCGCAGTTCGAAGCTGTTTCGCAAGTTGCGATGGCTGATCTCATTCTGCTCAGTAAGACGGATCTAGTCACACCTACGGCAGCAGACGCGTTTGAAAACCGTCTAAGTGGCCTGAACCCTACGGCGCAGATCGAACGACCGATTGATGGTCGTTTCAAGCTCGAAAAGCTGTGGGGCCGGAGCGGCCTACGCAAGAACATAGAGCCGAAAGATGTGATTGCGTGGACAACACCCGATTCACCTCCTGAACTAGCCCCACTGAACAACCTCTCAAGCATCTCCAAACCCAAGTTGTCGCCCTTGGTGATGTCGCCACATGATGTACGGATAAGCTCGGCTTCGATTGTGTTGGACGCGCCGTTGAAAGACGTGGCTTTTGACCTTTGGCTGGACACACTGATTGCGCTCCGAGGGCCAGACATTCTGCGCGTCAAAGGCATCGTCTTTCTGGAAGGCGTCGAAACTCCATTCGTCTTCCATGGCGTTCAGCACATATTCGACCCGCCGGTCCCGATGAAGAACTGGAACGGCGGAGACCACCGCTCGCGCATTGTGGTCATTGCCCGAGACCTCAACCGCCTCGAGTTGCGGCGAAGCCTCGACATGCTGCGTGCCCATCAGCCAGAAATCGCCACAAAAGAGGAAGTGTTTCCTAACCATGATTGATACCCGTCTTCCCGTCACCGTATTGTCCGGTTTCCTTGGGGCCGGAAAAACCACCCTGTTGAATCGCGTGCTGAACAACCGCGAAGGCAGGCGCGTCGCTGTAATCGTTAATGATATGTCCGAGGTGAATATCGACGCCGACCTTGTGCGTGCGGAGACTGAGCTGAGCCGCACCGATGAGACCCTGGTCGAGATGTCCAACGGCTGTATCTGCTGTACTCTCCGCGACGACCTGCTAGCTGAAGTAAGACGCCTGGCGTCTGAAGGAAGGTTCGACTATTTGCTAATCGAGTCAACCGGCATCTCCGAGCCGTTGCCGGTCGCAGCTACCTTTGACTTCCGTGATGAAGACGATAAGAGCCTGTCTGATGTCGCCCGCCTCGACACTATGGTTACTGTTGTGGATGCGGTGAACTTGCTCAACGACTTTTCCAGCCACGATTTTCTACGCGACCGTGGCGAAACACTTGGGGAAGAGGACGAACGCACGCTGGTCCATCTTCTGACCGACCAAATTGAATTTGCAGATGTCGTGGTTCTCAACAAGGTGGAAGACGCGGGCCCCGAACGCACCGATGCCGCGCGCAAGATCATTCGCAGCCTGAATGCCGACGCCCAAATCATCGAGACGAACCATTCCGAGGTTGCAAGTTCAGCGATCCTGGATACCGGGCTATTCGACTTCGATGTCGCCCACGAACATCCGATGTGGGCAAAGGAGCTTTACGGTTTTGCCGACCACGTTCCGGAAACGGAAGAATATGGTGTTTCTTCATTCGTATACCGTGCCCGCCGACCTTTCGAGCCAGAGAAAATTCTGAACGTGCTGAACGGCGAAATGCCCGGTGTCATCCGCGCCAAAGGTCATTTCTGGATCGCATCCAGACCTGCCTGGGTTGCTGAGTTCTCGCTTGCTGGCGCGCTATCGAGCGTTAAGCCAATCGGAACCTGGTGGGCATCGGTGCCAAAGGAAAGATGGCCAGAGCATGCGTCGGCCCAAAACTACATCAAACAGCATTGGGCGGAACCCTGGGGCGACCGGCGACAAGAAATTGTATTCATTGGCGCCGGTATCGATTGGCCAGTTTTGAGTTCAAAGCTAAACGCCTGCCTCCTGCCCGAGTCCCTTGCCTCAAGCCCTGACAATCTTCCAGAAGACTTACCCGATCCATTCCCCCTTTGGCGTCGTGTTGAGGATGCCGCATGAGCTACGTCCAAACTGAAATCAAAAACGCAGCTGTAGGAGTTGGCGTCAGTGACACACCAGACGGGTTGGCGAAGATTGCAATGCCCGGTTGTGCAGCAACAATCTGGCGCCGTCAGCTAACCTCAGACTTTCAAACATGGATCGATACGCTGGATCCATTGAAACTGCCAAAAGCACGCCTCGTTCTGCGCCCAGAAGCTGTGAAAGACAAAGTGAGGCATCTGTTTGAAATCGCGGGTATGGAAGATGTCACTGAACGCGCGTGGCTTGAAGAGGATATCTCGGACCTAGCCGCGCGTTTTGCGGAAGTGATGCGCGCACCATATCTTCGCCTTCGCCTGGACGCGATCACTACAAACGCGTGCCGCAAATTCCACGTAGACGCGATCTATGCACGATTGATCTGCACTTATCGGGGTACGGGAACCCAATATGGCATTTCGCTGGACGGCGAAGACCCAAAACGGGTCTTCACTGTTGGCACCGGATCACCAATGGTCATGCGCGGGACGCTTTGGCCGCAGAACCCGCCCTCTGGTCTGCTGCACCGCTCGCCACCTATCTCAGGTACGGGCGAAACACGCCTGGTTATTGTGATTGACCCGATCTTCGATGCCGATGAGGCCCAGTGATGGGGCGCAACCTTGTCCAGACAAAACTCCGCAAGCGGCCCCGCAGAGAGGACCCAATGCGCGAACATGGATGAAGACAATCCCGCTTAGCACCCGTTTTTGCAGATTTATTCGTAAGGCGTGAGACCGCTTAGTGCGTTCCAACAACGGGCCTCGTTGTAACCGTCGAGGAAATTGGCTCCTTAGGCCCTGGCTTTCTATCCTCGACCGCTTGCCGCTTTCGCCATCTCGCAACGGTTTTTACACTGATGTCGAGCCCGCTGCTCAGCCCAGCGTTCGAAGCTTGCGATCGCCGTTTTGCTGCTCGTATGCTTACGTTCCTGTGGCGCAGCCGTGATGTAACTGTCCCATAAGGCATCCCTCCATTCCATCCAATGGATCGCACCATCAAGCCTTGAGATAAAACAGCTAATGAGATGATGATGAACCCGAGATAGCGGAAAACTGGCAACCACCATTGAACCTACGACGGTTCATATCGCTCGCATCTCTAGCGCCAAAGCAACAGCTCTTCGAATTCCCAGTCATCCCCGGTCAGATAATCCATAACCGCATCAACACTGACATCCGTACGTGTACCAAGTTTGCGATTGGGGAAGACCGACAGCCGCTGCATAAAAGCTTCAGCGTCGAAGTCAGGCTTGGCAATGCGCCAGATTTCTATCAGGGCTACGTCGATCCGCTCCCAGATTTCCATGGGCGTGCGTGAAATTATCAGCTCATCAAACCCCTGAGTGTCTGACTTCCAGACAATGGCCTCAGTGGAGCCGAGATGGGTCTGCATCCAGGCTGCCGTCTCGCGGGTGGTGACTTCTACACGATCAAAACTACGCGCACGCATCGCGTCAGGATTGAGTGAGTAATTCCCGATGTTTTCAGAATCCCGAAAGAATTCCTGAGTCGCGTCCGTGTCCCCCAGAGCCACGTTAAACAAGGATGCCCTATCCCCCAGGGGCCCGAGATTATACTGCAACGCCTGAAAATTCTTTTCATCAGGCTCTACGCACAACAAGCGAGCGATTTGCGGCACCTCGAAGGCCAGTTGCCGGCTGAACAACCCGATATTGGAGCCGATATCAACCAGAGTATAGGACTTGCCGGGCTGACAACGTGCGGCAAACGCTCCGATGTTATCGTATTCCCATGCTGCCTCCTTCACGATCTCCGGGGACATGACAGCATCATCCCTAAGCAACAGAGTTGACCCTGCAGGGCCCAGGGGTCCGTCGGCTGTCAGCTCATAAAGGGTGCCGCGTTTTGCAAGGCTTTCATGCTGAACGGTTGCGGCTGCATCATTTGATCGCGGGTGCGCTTCAAGGTGTGCCAAAGTTTGCTGGTTTTCGGCCAAGTCATAAGCGAGGCTGCGGAACAATGATGTGCTATGGCGGTTATGGCTTAACGTGACACCGTGCCAATCACGCGGTGGCGGGCCAAAGCGCGCAACAATTAAGCCGTCCCCACTGAAGGATTCATGCACGTCATGCTCGGCTTCGATAAACGCACCGCATTCCTGCAAGATTTGCAGGCATTTCTGATGTGTCAGGGGATCGCCGCTAATCTGATGCGCATGTGTTGAGACAAATACCCAATCAACCTTGCCCGCAATAAACAATTTCCGGCAGCTTTCCAACACTGCCACCTCATGACCTTGAATGTCACAATGCAGCAGCTCCAGCCGATCCCATCTTTGCTCCTTCATCAAGTGGTCCACAGAATAGCCTGGGATCTGCATCGGGCCTGAGCGTTCCCCGTGGAACGAGGCTGAGGGAATGTGTTCAGGGCCTGCAAAACCGGCCTTAAAAATGGGTTCAAGACCGTTGAGTGCTGCGTTTATGCGCCCTACTTCCAAATGCTCCGGTTCGGGTTCAAGGACAACAGAGCGCCGTTTAGGCTGATGTTGCAAAAACCAAAGGCTGTAGTAGGACCAGAAGCCGCCCAATTCGATCATTCTGGCGGTGTCGGACAAGCACTTATCCACCTCATGGAACAGGCGTTCTTCCTGCGGTTCATGGTGTCCGTTAGACAGCTTGATCAGGTTGCTCATCCAGTCGCCATAATACCCGCCGTTGAGCACGCGCAGCCCATTGTGCATTATCTGAAGCTTGCGACCTTGGGTGTCTTGATAGACTTTCCCGGCATCCGCCACTTTGGGTACGCAATCAGCATCGCGGCACCGCAACCCCAGGGCGAGGCGTTCTTCATTGGACAATGTTTCTTGGGGGTAGTTCACGCAGTACGCTCCAGATAACAACGGGCCAAATTGCCACGATGCGCGCACGATACGACCAGCGGTATCATTGTCAATGATTGGCACTCCAGCGTATCGCAAAAAAATCGCATGTGGTTGCCAGTGGCTGAAACCAGCGGTCTAACAACCCTCATAGGTCGTCCATGATGCGGCAGCTGCATCAAGGATTTTCCCATGGCATACTACTGCCAACCGCGCTAGAGACGCTCTCGATACACGATGAGTTGGAGAGTGCCATGACATTTATTTCATACGCGCAAAACGCAGAAGACCTGATTTTATGGCGCGCTCTGAAACATGTCGAGATGGGCAAATACATAGATGTCGGGGCCGCATGGCCATCCTTTCATAACGTTACCAAAGCGTTTTACGAAAGAGGCTGGAACGGGATCAATATAGAGCCCAACTCAGAGCTTCTGAGTCAACTCAATATGGAGCGTTTGCGCGATACCAACCTAGGTGTAGTGGTGGGGGAGACGCCTGGTGAGGCGGTTCTGCACATCATGAGCAACGCGGGTCTATCGAGCGTTGTTGGCGAGATCGCCGATAACCATGTCGAACTGGGGTTTGAAAAATCCGACATATCGGTGCCAATGACCACTTTGGCCGACATTTGTGACACGCATATGACGGCGGATCAGGACATCCACTTTCTCAAAGTCGACGTGGAAGGTTTTGAAAGACCTGCACTGAAAGGAAATGACTGGGAGCGTTTTCGCCCCTGGATCATTGTTGTTGAAGCAATGGAGCCGATGTCACAGGTGGAGAACCATCAGGAGTGGGAAGATATCCTGATCGAGGCGCGCTACGTTGACGTCTACTGCGATGGCTTGAACAGGTATTATCTGGCGCGCGAACATCATGATGAACTAGTGTCTGCGTTCAAATACCCTCCCAATATCTTTGATGATTATATGACGGTTGAGATGCAGTCAGCTCTCATCGAAAGAGACCAGAATGCTTCGCATATTCAAGCCCTACGGTCGGAGCAGTCTGTTATGGCCGAAAAGAACGATGCAGCCACCCAGCACATGCGGTATCTTGAGAACCGCTCGTTTCTTGAAGATATGTTTTTCAACCACAACGGCCGCCCGCGCAAAGCTTTCCGTCGAATGCTTTTCCACAGTGATGGGAAATGCCGGGGTATTTTCAAACGCCTTGTTTTCAAGAGTAACGGCGCCCCAAGGCCTGCGCTGCAATACTGGATGAAATCGGATGCCTATCAAAGCTTGCCGCGGGCGCATCCCTTATAGTTTGAATATGTTTTCCGGTGGTTTGCCTACAGGAGTCTCGGTGTTACGCCGCCCCGTCCAGCATCCAGGTAAGCGTTTCACGCAAGGGGATACGCGCCTGGCTGGGCAAAAATCGCTCAAGACGTGTGCTGTCGCCTGACAGTTCCTTGATTTCTTGCGCGCGCACAAAAGCTGGGTTCACCTCAATAGACAGATCATGGCCTGTGATCTCACGACACATTGTCACGATGTCCTGCAATCGTGTTGCCCGCCCCGAGCAAATATTGGTCACTGTGCCGGGATCAATCTGATCGAAAAACGCTTTGTAAGCGCGCGCAACATCCCGCACATCTGAGAAATCGCGCGCAACATCCAGATTGCCCAGTTCCATACGCGCCGCGCGGTCCCGAAAGTGCTGAACTATTTTGGGAATGAGAAATTTTGGATCCTGGCCGCGCCCCGTATAGTTGAAGGGCCGTATCAGCATGATGGGTAGGTTGTCCATGAACAGCCGCGCCGCATATTCCATTGCAAGTTTGGATACGCTGTAGTCATTGACTGGCATCGGCAATACCGATTCCGAGATTGGGCTTTCCGTCGTATGACCATAGATGTTGGCGGTGCTTGCCAGAACAACGCCCTTCTGACCCAAACCGCGCTCTGAAAGCCCTTCCAGAAGACAGCGGGTGCCCATCAGATTGACGCGGTAGAAATCTTCGGCCTGGCCGTGCTTCACAAACGAAATTGCGGCCAGATGCAGCACTGCATCCGGGGTCGCCTTCTCTAGCATTTGTGCCACTTGATCACTTTGGGTTAGATCAGCCGGAACATACTTCGCATCGCCCTCCACGGCGCCCGCCAGACCCGTGCTCCACACGTCCCACCCGGCATTTGTCAGTTCCCGTGCCGCGTAGTGGCCGGTGAATCCGAAGCGTCCGGTCATTAACAGGCGCCCTTTGCTCATCAGAATGATACGCCTGTACGGTTTCGTTCAAGATCTGCAAGCACCATCATTTGACACAAATCTTCCAGAGAGGTTGTCGCTTCCCAGCCCAGATCCTGCTTTGCCTTGGACGCATCTCCGATCAGCAGTTCAACTTCCGCCGGGCGATAGAATTTTGGATTGATACGGACAAGAACACGGCCGTTTTCGGCATCCATTGCGATCTCATCCTCGCCCTGCCCTTCGAATGTCACATCGATCTCGGCTGCTTTGAAGGCCATCTGCACAAAATTACGTACCGTTTCTGTCTTGCCAGTCGCTAGAACATAGGTGTCCGGTGTTTCAGTCTGCATCATGCGCCACATACCGTCCACGTAATCCCTGGCAAAGCCCCAGTCACGTTTGGCATCCAGATTGCCTAATTCCAGACAATCCAGTTGACCCAGCTTAATCTTGGCGACGCCGTCGGTGATCTTACGTGTCACAAACTCCAAACCCCGCAGAGGGCTTTCATGGTTAAACAAAATGCCGGACGTACCAAAAATATCGTAGCTTTCCCGGTAGTTGATTGTCATCCAATGAGCATAAAGTTTCGCCACACCATAGGGGCTGCGCGGATAGAACGCCGTTGTTTCGCACTGCGGAATTTCCTGCACCTTGCCAAACATTTCAGAGGTGGACGCCTGATAATACCGGATTTTCGGATTCACGATCCGCACAGTTTCGAGCAAGTGCAACGCGCCAATGCCTGTGATCTGGGATGTGGTATGAGGTTGGTCGAACGAGATGCCCACGAAACTCTGCGCCGCCAGATTGTAGATCTCATCAGGTTCAAACTTCTGAACAAGACGGATCATAGCACCCATATCCGTCAGATCCAGTTCCGCCAGTGTGAGTTTGGGGTGCCGGGCAATATCGAGACTCTCGATGCGCCAGAAATTTGTTGACACAACACGCCGGAAAGTGCCGGTGACCTCGTATCCCTTCTCAAGAAGTAGTTTGGCCAGATAGGCCCCATCTTGGCCCGTGATGCCGGTTACGATCGCTTTTTTCGCCATGCTCAACCTCTAGTGTCTTTTGCCTTCCCTAAAGTAGGAACGTTCCCTCGTCCACTGGCGAATCCTCGCCCACGTGCTGCAAGATCAAGGTGATAAATATGCCGTATCAATGGTAGGCGCCCGCGATATTGATCTGATATCTTGTGAATGGGTTCTGGTAGGATTAAAGAAACGGTAAAATATTTGATGCTGGACAGAGTGAAATGGCACAACAAAGCGCCCAAAAGCGTCCCGACGACGACGTTGCTTCAAAAATTGCAGCACTTCACGCTGAAATTGAGCGCCTGAAGCAAGCGCACACTCTCGAATTGCGTCAGCTTGAGATTGCCAGCTACAAAGCGGAGATGGAACTGGCGACTCGTTGCCGACACATGCCGAGGTCTTCTGAATCAGGATCGACTGAGCAAGCGGGGCCTCGAAAAACGTTCTTCTTTCGCGCCGACGGGCGACCTAAAAAATTCCTGCGGTTGTTCCTTTTTGCCCCGAGCGGTCAACCGCGATCACTTTGTAAACGAATCATTTTCAAAAAGAATGGCAAGCCCCGCAGCCAATATGTCACTTGGATGAAGAGTACGAAGTACCAGAGTTTGCCCAAGGCCTACAGGTGGTCGCGTTAAACAGGGAAAGCATCCCAGTGTAGATTTGAACCGGTTAAAGACCGCCACATAGATAAAATGGATGACAGCGTGTCACATAATTCCGCACAGCTTAACGAAATGATGCCGGCCGATTACGATGCGGACACTCCCGTTGTCTCGATTGTCATTCTGAATCTGGACAAGCCTGAAATGACAATTGATTGCCTCGAGGCGATCTGGAAGCGGACAAACGGCATCCCTTATGAAGTGATCGTGGTCGACAATGGCAGCACTGCAGGAAACAAGGCCATTTTGGAAAGTTATGAAGGTCCCCAAAGGGTTCTTTCGCTCGCCATAAACCGTTTTTTCGGTGAGGGGAATAACATCGGGGCCGAAGCCGCCAAAGGCGAGTATGTGCTGTTTCTCAACAATGACGTGATTGTACAAAAAGGTTGGTTGCCACCGCTTGTCGAAGTCCTGAAGACTCAACCCGACGCTGGCTGCTCGGGACCCAAATTCATTTATCCTGACGGCGACCTGCAAGAAGCCGGAGGCTTGCTAGACGAAGACGGCTCTGCCGTACAGATCGGCAAATTTCAATCACCTGATCAACCCCGGTTCAACCGGATGCGCACAGTAGATTATGTGTCGGCGGCTTGTGTTTTAATGCGGCGCAAAGACTTCATCGATGTTCTGGGTTTCGATTTTCGCTATGAACCGGCCTACTATGAAGACTGCGATCTGTGCCTGAAAATTGGCGCATTGGGAAAGAAAACCTACTACGTGCCGGCGTCGGAAGTCGAGCATTACGAGAGCACGACTACATCTGACAAGGCGCACGAGTTACGCCTCAATACGATTGTTGGGCTCAACAGGCAAAAATTTGTAACGCGCTGGCAGGATTTCCTGAAAACCGGCCGTCATGACACATTGGCAACCCCTTCTTCGCTAGTCCCCGAGACATCACGCAACAAGAAAACCGCAGGCATCTATACGCCATACAACATCATTCCGGGCGGAGGAGAACGCTATCTTCTCAGCGTCATGAGAGTGTTTGAGACACTCGGATATAGCCTGACTCTGGTAGTACCCGAAGTTTACTCGCGAATTCGCATCTCTGCGGTGCTCGAAAAGCTGGAACTCACGCTTGATGCCATTGAGATCATAACCCATCAAGAGGCTGAACAATCGCGTCGGTTTGATCTGTTTTTCAGTCTGGGCAACGAAATTTGTCCGCCTTGTAAAACACTGGGGGATATCAGCTTGTATTGCTGTCAGTTCCCCCTCCCTTCTGCTCAGCAAGAACTTGATCGTCGGCTGCCCTGGCTGACCGATTATGATGCCGTCATTTGCTATTCGGAATTTGTAGCGGAGGAGATCGGCAAGAAAATCGTGGAGTTTGACCTTCAAGACCAGCACCTGCAGGTTGTCTCGCCCCCTGTTGGTATGAAAATAGATGTGCCGAAGTCGTCACCGAAATCCGGTATTCTAGCCATTGGGCGGTTTTTCTCAGGTGGACACTGTAAGCGACAGGACATGATGGTCAGCGCCATGAAGGGATTGAAGGACAGAGGCGTTCAAAGCAGGTTGAACCTTGTTGGGTCTTTGCACCCGGAACCGGAACACCGAGAATACTTTACGAAATGCCAGACTGACGCCAAAGACCTGCCCGTTACATTTCACGTCGATGCCGCTTCCGATACGTTGGGAGATCTGTTGTATAAATCTTCTCTGTACTGGCATGGCGCGGGTTTGGGCGTGAATGTCGACAAGGACCCAGGCAACTGCGAGCATTTTGGGATCAGTGTTGTCGAAGCGATGGCCGCGCGCGTTATCCCATTTGTTGTCAACAACGGCGGACCCTCGCTCATTGTTGAAGATGGGATCTCAGGCTTTCACTATAGTTCCGAAGAAGAGCTTGTTGCTCTCACCGAAAAAGTTCTGGCATTGCCCGATGATGAAATCGAGACCCTACGCGACAACGCGGCCAAACGCGCGGCACAATTTTCTGATGAAGCCTTTCGTACGAACTTGATCGCGTTGCACGATATGATTGCACAACAGAAAACCGAGCAACTCGCTCAATCCTTGTAATTGCCGGCATACCAGTCGAAGCTAAGAATAAGTTAGAGGTGCCCCTTGGAAACCGATTTTGCCGCCGATCATATCATTGATTACAAATGTAATATTTGTGGTCACAAAAACAAATTGGCCGCTGGCGACTTTCATCGTGAGGCTGCTATCTGTGGAGGCTGCGGATCCAACGCCCGGTTCCGCGGCATCATACACGGCCTCAGTATGGCTTTGATGAAAACCTCTGTCCCTTTACCCAAGTTCACAAAAGACCGTTACGTCAAAGGGATCGGGATGAGTGAATGGGATGGATACGCCAAAGTACTCAAAAAGAAGTATGACTTTACCAATACTTATTTTCACCAGGAACCCCTTCTGGATATCACATCGGACGACTGGCAAAAATTCACGGGTCTTGATTTCGTCATTTGTACCGAAGTCTTCGAACATGTTCTCCAACCATTGCAGGTTGGTTTTGAAAACATGCGGAAGATGCTGAAAAAGGGTGGGCACTTGGTATTCTCTACCCCGTTCAACGGCAGCCCGGAGACCGTTGAGCATTTCCCCGGCATGGTTGACTTCGCGACCTGTCAGATCGGCGAGGATTGGCTGGTGGTTTCCCGAAAAGCCGACGGGAGCTATGAGATCTACGATCAGAATATCATTTTTCACGGCGGTCCCGGCACCGTACTGGAAATGCGCATGTTCGGGCGAGAGTCTTTGTTGGCGCAGCTGCGCGCCGCCGGGTTTGCTCCGACAGTCTTCTCACAAGCCATTCCTGAAATTGGTTACTATTGGCCAAAAGTGATGGATCGCCCCGAGCTGGGATACCCAGGAGAGCACTACGTGATTTTGTGCGAAGCTATTTGACGGCGTGATAAGAACTGCATTCCGAAGCCCCCGACGATGTATTTGATCTTGAAACATCTTCGGGCTGACGCGCCTTGAGATTTGTTCAAGCTGCAATCAGTCTATTACGCATATGGCTAATCGCGCCGAAGGCGGCTAGGAGTTTGAAGGACGAGCGCTCTGGTGTCAGAGTTAGTGTTCAAGCGATCCCAAAAAACGGGGCGAAAAAAATTTGGCTTTTGCAAACAGCGGGGACGGCAACATGGGGTGGTTTAAAAGGCAGCGTAAGAAGGCGTCTCTATCCGCGGCAAATATCTCGGACAAGAAACCTGCGCAGGACAAATTAATTGATTCAGAGGCATTTGTCTCAGAAGCCATCGCCTACAAAAAAGACCTTGTTGCCGCGAAGGATTTCGCAGCCCTAAGCAGTCTGTGGAAGGAGAAGAACTTTCCCTACCGCATGCGCGTTCAAGATCCTTTCTCTGACGCGTATCGCAATGAAGTATTGGATGTCTATCAGCGTTTGGTGGATACAGAATATGATGTTGCGAACGAACTGACGTCCACACATCTTTCCCCTGAGGACTTTGCGCGCGGCTATCCGTGGATGAGCAATGATATGGGTGTTGTCGCGAGCGAATTAGGGAAAGCCGTTCAAGGGTTTCGTGCTCTGGCACAATTTACCCCCGATGCGAAGAGCGTGATTGAATTCGGAGTGGGCTGGGGAAACACTGCGGTGCCATTGGCCCGCGCCGGTCTAGACGTCTGTGCGGTTGATATTGATGAGGCGTTCCTCAAGCGGACTGCCCGTGAAGCCAAGGCGCTGTCGACCAGTGTGCGTACTTTGCATGCTGATTTTCTCGAGGCTGCGCGCAACCCGGGGCAGCGCTACGACGTGGCTTTGTTCTCCTCAAGTTTTCACCATTGCCTGGAATTCGAAGAGTTGCTGCGGGCGATCAAGGAAAACGTCCTGACAGAGAACGGATGTATTGCGTTTTTTGCGGAACCAATTTCGAACGGTATGAGTTTTCCCTGGGGACTGCGATATGACGGCGAAGCCGTTTGGGCGATCACATGCAACAAGTGGCTGGAATTGGGGTTCTCTGAAGATTTCTTTCGCGAGTTGATGGCCCGCGTGGGTTTCTCCGTCGAGCCTATTCCCGATCCCTCGGGCTTGTCGGGTGCGGGTTGGCTGGCGCGTTCGTTGTAACCAAAAGTCGACTCAAATAGGGTGCGTAAAGCTTCGTAACCTAGCCCAACTGGCCCGTAGCTGGAAAAGCGGCCAACATGAGGTTTTCGTGACGAAGTCTCAGTTTGTTGTATGAGCAAGCCTTTGATTATAATTGGCTTTACGCATATTGGATTTTCTAAGGTATTGATTTGGTTAAATCTGGTTCTCGGGGCGATTTAGATCCATAAGTTCCCATATTGGAATGAGACTAGGCTCAGGACTCATACCCAATAGGTGACGAGAGCGACAAGTGCGATTGCTGACAGGAAGACCTTCGGCCATCTGTCGCAGTGGGTCGCAACCCTCCGCCCATCCTTGAGCCAGCCGAACAGGATCTCAGCATAAATCCCTTTGCCACTCCACCGCTTTCAGCGGTTGTAGAGCGTCTTATGCGGACCGTATTCTTTCGGCGCATAGCGCCGGCGTAACCCATTACAATTGATAAAGGTAACGCCACTCAGGACGCGCTTGTCATCAACGCGAGGCTTTCCGTGGGGTTTAGGAAGAAGGGTTCCAGACGCGACACTCCCTGCTAACCAGAGCCTATTGAGCCTTGTAACTTGGCAACTGCATAAGAGCATTGCGTAACGCATCGCTCCAACCGGTAGAAACGGCTTGGTAATACTCATCATCCGCCTCGATCCGGGGGCTATTGATAACGTCAAAGCTGTCCTTAGCGTAAACCTGAAGATCAAGCGGTAACCCTACGGACAAGTTCGCCTTGATTGTTGAATCGAAGGAGACGATCAGCAGTTTGATGGTATCTTCGAAACTCATGTCGGGGTCGTAGGCTCTTACGAGAATGGGTTTACCGTATTTGGCTTCACCAATCTGAAAGAAAGGGTTGTCATCGGTGATTTCGATAAAGTTGCCTTCGGGATAGATCATGAACAGTGTTGGTGCGCCGCCTTTAACTTGGCCGCCCAGAATAACCGATGCTTTGAATTTCGATGATGCTTCCTGCCCATCCGGCCTGCTGTCGCTGATCACCTCTTTCAAAGTGGCCCCGACCAGGCGTGCGATCTGAAACATCGTCGGCAACTCAAGAAGCGTCGGGTTTCGCTCGGCGACGACTTTGGATCGCTCATCAAGAAGACTCACCAAGGCTTGCGTGGTGGCAAGATTGCCTGCAGTCATCAGTGTAATGACCCTTTCGCCCGGAACACTCCATGTGAACATTTTCTTCGTGACGGAGAAGTTGTCGACGCCCGCGTTTGTGCGAGTATCTGACATAAAGACCAAGCCCTTATTCAGGCGAAGTCCAACGCAATAAGTCATTGTCTTGGTCCAGTATGGAATAGAAACAGCGAAGTGATGGCACCGTATCTATTGCTGAATCTGCAGTGACACAATCATCGATTCAGCAGAAGGCCCAAGGCGGACTCCCGTAATGGGCGCTGCCTCGTGTGAATCAAGGCCAGTCGCGATCCTGACATAGCGTTCATCCGGCGAAATGCCGTTGGAAACGTCAAATCCAACCCATCCAAGACCCTCGATATGCGCTTCGGCCCATGCATGGCTGGCCTCTTGCTCGACCCTGTCGTTCATCATCAGGTAGCCGCTGACATATCGCGCTGGAACACCCGCAGTACGGGCTGCCGAGATGAAGATCTGCGCGTGATCCTGACACACGCCGCCGCCGGCTGCGAGGGCCTCTTCTGCACTGGTCCCTGCCTCTGTGTCTGCCTCGCCATAAGGAACGGCCAACAGAACAGCCTTTGACAGCTCGTGTAGATCGCTCAGTATATCGGCATCGCCACGAATACACTTGGCAAGCTTTCGAATGCCCTTTCCTGCAGTCGTGCGAGGTGTGCTTTGGACAAAGTGCCAAAGGGGTGCAGCTCCATACACTTTACCGAATATCCCGTCGAATGAGTGTGTCTCTACTTCGCCAGAGACCTGAACACAGACCTCGGTTGCGCCGGGTTCGGCTTGAACCAACACTGTCTGGTTTTGGTATTGATCCTGAAAAGTCAGCTCTTGCGCCCCACCCGAGATCTCAACACTCCAGTCCAAAACCGTTTGGTTTTGGTTGGTGGCAGGGGTCAACCTAACCTGCTGCAAGCCATATGAGACCGGGACGTCATAAGAGTAACTTGTCGTATGTGTGATTTTCAGCTTCATGGTGCCAGATGCCTATCCAATGAACCTATAGTCTTGCTCGATCTGCTGCCCGATAGCGTTGTTATCGCGAATAAATGCTGTGATGAATTGATGCAGACCTTCGTCAAAAATAGTGTCAATCGTTTGCTGGCGAAGCTTATCGCGTTGGGCATCAATCATTTCATGACAAGGCAAGCGGATACCGTAGTCTTTGGCCAGATAGTTTAGGTTCTCTTCCAGAATTCGGCTGCAAAAGGACAACGAACGCGGGAAGCGGCTGTCAAGAATAAGAAATTCGGCAACCGCCGCCGGCGTCATCTCATCGCTGTTGAGCCATCGAAACGACCGGTGTGCAGAAACCGACCGGAGAATGGTTTCCCATTGCACATTGTCCAGCGCAGAACCGACAAAACTAGCTGTCGGCAGCAGCGTGTAGTATTTTACATCTATGATCCGTGCTGTGTTGTCAGCCCGTTCCAACACCGTACCAATTTGGGTGAAATCATAGATATCATTGCGCAGCATCGTACCTTGCATAGCTCCACGGACCAAGGCGCTGTGGCGGCGGATCTCTCCTAAGACGGCGGGTAGTTCAGTCTCTCTAATGGGCTTCTTCAACGCTTCCTTTAAACCCATCCAACTTTCGTTAACGGCTTCCCAAACTTCGGTGGTCAAAGCTGTTCGAACCATTCGAGCGTTGGTCCGCGCTTTTTCAATGGCCGAGATTACGCTGGACGGGTTCGTGGTATCCCGCAGCAGAAAATCCACAACGTTCGCGGCCATATAGCCATCGTATTTCGCATCATAGCTGCTGCGAACCCCAGCAGTAGTCACGACGGATTTCCATTCCGAGGCAGGATCTTTTGACCGTGTTAAGGCAATGCGAAACCCTGCCTCCACAAGACGAGCCGTGTTTTCGCTGCGTTCCAAAAACCTAAACATCCAGTAGAGGCCACCAGCGGTTTTTCCAAGCATTTCGCTAGTCCTCCAGAACCCATGTGTCTTTGGTGCCGCCACCCTGGCTCGAATTGACAACCAGCGACCCGTCCTTCAAGGCCACGCGCGTCAACCCGCCGGGTGTGATGCTGATGCCTTTGGGAGAAACAAGCACGAAGGGCCGTAAATCAACGTGCCGCGGAGCAAGCCCCTTTTTGGCAAAGATTGGCACTGTCGATAACGAGAGGGTCGGTTGGGCGATGTAATTTGACGGGTTCTTTTGAAGCTTGGCCGCAAAGCTTGTCAGCTCTTTCTTGCTTGCCGCAGGACCAACAAGCATCCCATAACCACCCGATCCATGCACCTCTTTGACGACCAACTCTGCCAGATGCTCGAGAACATAGGCAAGAGAGTCAGTCTCTGAACATCGCCAGGTCTGCACGTTCTTCAGGATTGCTTTTTCGCCGGTGTAGAATTCGACTATCTCAGGCATGTACGAATAAAGCGCCTTGTCGTCTGCGATCCCGGTCCCGGGCGCGTTGGCAATCGTGATGTTACCGGCGCGGTAGACATCCATAATACCGGGCACGCCCAACATGGATTCCGGCTTGAAGTTTAGTGGATCGAGGTAGTCGTCATCGACCCTGCGATAGAGCACATCAATGACTTTGTATCCCTCAGTCGTACGCATCGCGATATGACCATCGACCACCCGCAGGTCATGACCCTCAACCAGCTCAACCCCCATCTGATCGGCCAGAAAGGAGTGCTCAAAATATGCGCTGTTATGAATCCCGGGTGTCAGGATCGCCACAGTCGGCTTGCCGGTACAGTTGTCCGGCGCGCACGCGGCGAGCGAGCGCCGCAGGTTTTTTGGATAGTCGCTTACCGGCTGAACCTTTATCTGGCTGAACAGCTCGGGGAACATCTGCAGCATCGTTTCCCGATTTTCGAGCATGTAAGACACGCCTGACGGTGTGCGCGCATTGTCTTCCAAAACAAAGAAATCATCTTCGCCAGTTCGGACAATATCGGTCCCAACAATATGGGTGTAGACACTGCCGGGCGGTGTGACGCCAATCATCTGGGGCAGAAACGCTTCGTTACGCGAAATCAGTTCGACGGGGACAACACCAGCCCGCAGAATTTCCTGCCGATGATAGATGTCGTGCAGGAACGCATTGATCGCTTGTACGCGCTGTTCGATCCCCTTGGACAACTTTGTCCATTCCCGGTTCGCAATAATACGCGGGATCAAATCAAACGGGATCAGACGTTCCTGAGCCGCAGCCTGACCGTAAACGTTAAATGTAATTCCCGTTCGTCGAAAGAACGCTTCAGCTTCTTTAGATTTTTTCGAAAGGCGCGTCGGATCTTCGTTCGCAAACCACTTTTGATACTCGGCGTACGGTACTCGCACGTTATCTGAACCCAAAAGCATCTCATCAAAGTACTGTCGTTTTGAAGGCATTCAAGCATGGTAGCGGTTGTGTACCAACTTGCAATACAGCGCGTCGTTTTCTGTGAATCATCCAAGGCGAGACACCTGAATTGACTGCTTAATAAGCTCCATACGGCCATAGGATGTCATAAACGACACGTCAGCGGCATCTCGACCGATACCGATGCGAACAATCTCAGATACCTGCGCCATGCCAGTTGGATCAACTAAATGCCACTGACCCCCAAGATAGACTTCGGCCACCGCATGAAAATCCTGAGGCACAACATCCGGAGCGTAGGCACTGACAAACCGTGCGGGAATCCCTATCGCGCGCGCCATACTTATTAGCACATGGGCGTAGTCCCGGCAGACACCCCGGCGCTTGGTAAAGCTGTCTATGGCGTTGGTTGAGGAGTCACTTGCACCATTGTCATAAATGAAATTGCGCTTAATCCATTCAGACATCGCGAGCACAACTTCACCGCCCGGCTCAACACCAAACCTCCTTTGCGAAAAGGTGATGAAATCTGATGGATTGCAATATCTTGACGGCATTAGGAATTTTGTCACATCGCCAGGTATCAAAGGAAGCGGAGTGGCATGTAGAGTCCCCAGCTCTAAAGCCTGTCGGTCCACTAGAACGCATGTCTGATACAGGCATTCAAAACTACGCTCGACGTGGATCCACCGTCGTTGCCCAACTTGCTCTTCGCCCTGAACAATACGAGATGCAACTTCCGGCTGGATCGCAAATTCTGTGCCGGTACAATCCTGTTCGGCATCGGTCACAGCCTCAAGCTGCAGCAGGAGATCGCAAGGCTGCTCTGCAGAATACAACAAATGTGTTTTTATGGAAATCTGCAAAACCTGCCTCGTTTTCGCGAAACCGCAAGAACATAATTTCCCACCAACAAATCGAGTTGTCGAGTTCGAAGTGTTTGGCTGCTGTGTAGAAGCCCGGTTACGAGAGGTCGGAACCAACCTTAAATTTAGCGCATCATCGGCTCAATCTCGACTTTAGCCGGTAGATACTTACGCCACAGCGCAGCCCGTCATACCGCCAATCGCTGAGTGCGCATAACTGGGGCTACTTGATCCGGGAAAGCAGCAGGAAAATCGGCATGAGCTCGGCAAACATGGTGGTTGTTCGTTTCGTCAGGTTCGGCTCGAGAACAAAGGCAGGGGACTCGGCGTCTATCCAAACCGAAAAGCCTTTGCGCCGCAACGCATCCTCATGGGGATGATCCTTATCAAAACCGGACGGAACACGTTTCAATTCCGGATCGCCGATCCGGAAACCCCGCCCTCGCATCTTAGTGGTGGTCTGGATCAACTCTGCCCCCAGAGGCCCCGCCATCGCATCACGGAAGACGTCCAACGCCCCTTTGTCATAGTGGAAAACCCCGCAACCGAGGGACAGTTTTTCAGGAGAGAGCCCAAAGAACCACATCGGCGGCTGAACCCCTGGCCCAGCCGACATAAACGCAAGGTGCAGATGCGCGTTATAGGGTGTCTTGTCCTTAGAAAATCGAACATCGCGATAGATCCGAAAGATTTTGCTTCCGTGATCCTGCCCAGTCAGTTCACCCAGGGCCAACGCCATATCGTCGGCGAACTGCTTGCTGGGCGCTTTCAGGTGGGTCTCATAAGTCGCTTTGTTCGCCGCAAACCAATCTTTCGTGTTGTTGGCCTTCAGATCTTGCAGGAAACCAACCGCCTCAGGAGAGAAACAGTCAAATTGGGCCATACTATCCTCCGTTCAGTCTTTTTTCGGTAACGCTGCGGCGTGTTCGAGGCAAAGGTGCAGCCAACGCAACAAAGCTTTGTCATCGCAATCTGGTTCATCCACACGAACAAAACCACCCAGTTTGCGGGTTCCGTGGATCACGGCGCGGGCCGTGTGGTCTTTCAAAGCGGCGCTCTCGTTCACCTTGCCCACCCGAAACATGAACCGTCCTACGCCGTCTTGGTGTCGCCGCGCACCGCAGAGCATGTTGCCGTTCAAAAAGAAGCACAGGCCGCCCATCATCCGCTTTTCGGAAATGCCCACATGCGCGGCCAAAGCCTCTCGCATGCGGGCGTTGAGCGTTTCATCCACGGGCATCAGCTGGTCGTCCAGAGTTGCCAGAGGATCGCCAGCGCAAGCACCAACATGGTCAAGGTCGTGAGCGCCGCCCCGACCGCGCGCCCCTTGCCGTCCACAGAAGCACTAAGGCTGAAATAGTGGATCAGGCGCGCAAGCAGCAGCACTCCACCGCAGGCAGCGACCAGCCAAGGCGCGGTTCCCGCGATCTCTGCCCCTGCAAGGGCCAGCAAGGCAAGTGGGACATATTCGATGAAGTTCCCATGTGCCCGCATCAGCCGCAGCAAGCTCTCATCCTCGCCATGAAGCAAAGGAATCCCGGTCTTGGTACGACGCACGCCAACAGCAATGGCCATCGGAATGCTCATCAAAACAAAAACGGCTGTGACTACCAGCGCGATTTGCGGAAACTGTTCCATCTGATCTTTCCTTTCCAGATCGCACTCAGGACGCCATGCTTTCATAGGTGATCAGCGCGAACCGCGCGCCCTGGGGGTCCATCAGCGTGGTCATGCGGCCGACCCCCGGCATATCCATCGCGGACTGAACGATCGTAGCGCCGTTGGCCTCGGCTTTAGCGACGCTGGCATCGACGTCCGCCACGGTGAAAAAGATCGTCCAGCTTCCGTGATCCTCTGGCATTGGGGAAAAGCCACCAATGGCGGTTTCGCCCACGACAGCGGCAGAATAGCTTGACCCGTCCTGCATTGGCATGTCGTTGATGGTCCAGCCAAGCACCTCCTGATAGAACGCTTTCGCTTTGGCCTGATCGGGGCCAGAATGCCCGATCCATCCAGAGTTTCCGACAGTGGTCATCTCAAGAATACTCATGTGTATCTCCCTTGGTTACGCCCGCCACATACGAGTCTGATCCAAGGACGCGCGAAGCGAAGTGATCCCTACACGTTGCGCAAATTTTTGTGGCTGATCGCGATTTTTTCCGTGATCGCAACACGTTCGAGGGCAGTTGGACCGAGTGTCATCACGGTTTCAAAGGCAGTAATCGCTGACCGGTGATCCCCTGTTTCCTGCAAAAGCCCACCCCGCATTGCGTGAAACCAGCGATAGCTGGACAAATCCTGTGCCAATGGCTCCATCGCCTTTAACGCATGATGCGCGCCGTACAGCTTGGCCTGAGCGGCAATCTGGTTAAGTCGGACCACAGGCGTCGGTTGCAATGTATAGAGGGCAGCGTAGTGGCTTTCGATCGACGCCCAGTCCGTGTCCCCAACCGAAGCCGCTTGGGCATGTGTCGCAGCGATTGCGGCCTGGACGATATAGACACCGTGATGACCAGTCCGCTTGGCCTTCTGCAAAAGGCCTGTCGCCTCGGCGATGTCCGCACGGTTCCAAAGGCCGCGATCCTGATCGTCCAACGCGACGAGCTTTCCGCCCCTGTCAATGCGCGCATGTCGCCGGGCGTGTTGAAACAGCAAAAGCGCCAGCAAGGCGGCCTGTTCTCCCATTGCCGGAAACAGTGCCGCAAGCAGACGGGCCAGTCGGATTGCTTCCTCGCACAAAGTAAGCTTGATTTGCTTAGGACCGGCCGAGGTCGACCACCCCTCACTGAACATCAGGTAGACCATCAAGGAAACTTCGCCCAACCGTGCGCCTCTTTCCGCCGGGCTTGGCGTTTCAAAGGCGACCGGGCTTAACGATATTTTCTTTTTGGCCCGTGTGATCCGCTGCTCCATGGTTTTGGGCTTGACCAGAAATCCGCTGGCAATCTCTTCCACGCTCAACCCCAGGACCACCCGCAGAGCAATGGCAATCTGGTCCCGTCGGTCGAGTTCCGGATGGCAGCATATGAACAGCAGTCGCAAAACGTCATCGCGCATCTCGTCCGGATCCGGCGTTTCGGCGGGCATCGGCTGAAACTCCTCGATGTGGCGTGACAAGATTGCCGCACGGCGCTGTGATTTGCGGACATGATCAAGACCCGAGTTGCGCGCGGTCGTCAGCAGCCACGCCAACGGATCCCGAGGTGCCCCGTCTTTGGGCCAGACCGTCAGCGCTTTGAGGCAAGCGTCGGCAAAAGCCTCTTCGGCCATGTCGATATCCCGAAACAACCGGGTCAGGGCCGCGAGGGCACGCGGGCGGAGCAGGGCGAATGTGGCCTCAAGCCAGTCAGACATGACCTATTCCGACGAGATCGCGCCGCCAGCCCAGGCAACCGGTCGCACCTCAAGCCGTGCGACTGGGGATGAGATCATCTTGGCGTAGTCTAGTGCTTCATCAAAATCTTTGAAATCGGCGGCATAGAACCCAAGGAAATTCTCCTTAGTCTCGGCGAACGGGCCATCGGTGATCAGTGGCGCCGCGCCTTCAGATGGGGCTGGTTGGACCATCACGGCAGAGGTTGGAGGCATCAATTTCATCGACACGAACTCCCCCCGGTCTGCCAACGCCGATTGCAACGCGCCATGTCCCGACATCACTTCATCCTGGCGATCTTTGGGCAGCGCTTCGAACACGCCCGGTTCCCCATAGATTGTAATTGCGTAAATCATTTTCGCCTCCGTGCATTATTCACATGGTGCAAGGACGCGCGAAGACATGCAAATCCGACAACCGACCCAATCCAGGCACTAACCAAATGTCTCGTGCTGAATGCAACCTCCCCAAAGCAGGCCTTGCTAGCAACGTGCAACATTCAGGTACGCCACAGACCAAAACGCGGACAAGACCGACATCTTCAGTTCCGTTTTTGTATGTCTGGTTCACTAACGCGCCAAAAATGCGTTCTTCATCACTGTCGACAATTGAACAGTGGCCTCGGCCCTCTCTACGTTGTCGCTTCGCATCGCTTGCATCATGGCGCCTTCGACCAGACCGTGCGCCATTGCGGCCATCATGGCGACATCTCCCTTCACGAACGTCCCTTCAGATATGCCCTCGGCATAGAAAGATCGGATCTGGTTTTGGATGCGGTCACCGGGCAGCGCGCCATCGCTATAAACCACATCCGTCGTCATTGTTAGCAGCCGCAAGAGTGACCTGTGTTGTTCAGCGACTACAAACAGCCCCTCGCAGATTGAACCTAGGCGCTCAGAATGAGCACCGCCTTGATTCCAATCCTGTTTCATGCGGTCGACGAACAGTGCTTCGATCTCTTCCAGCATTGCCCGAAGCATCGCGAGCTTGTTGTCATAGAAGCGGTAGACAGTCCCAACCGCGATCCCTGACATTTTGGCGACCTGCGCTATGGACACGTTCTCGTAGCCCTTCTCTGTAAACAACTGCAGCGCCGCATCGTGAAGAGCCGCTCGTTTTGCTTCGGGGTCGCGGGTGCGTTTTGACGGGCTCGTGTGATCTGAATTTTCCATAAATGAATTGTATTCATTAGCGTTGACGACGCAAGAGGGAACGCTATATGAGCGTTAATGAATACAATTCATTAACGTATCAACGAAGGAAAAGACCCATGAAACAAGCGATCTACAAAACACATGGTAAGGCTGATGCCGTTGTTGAGCTCGTCGAGCTGGCACGCCCAGTCCTCGAGGCCGGGCAGACGCGGGCAAAGATCCTGCGTGCGCCAATCAACCCATCCGACATCGCACAGGTCGAGGGTGTCTATCGTTTCCAGCCCCCTCTCCCAGCCGCCGCTGGGATGGAAGGCATCGGCGAGGTCGTCGAAGTAAATGGGGAAGGTCCTGAAGTCGGAACCCTTGTTCTTCTTGCAGAACCTCCCGGCTCCTGGTCGACAGAAAAAGTCATGAACACCGCGGCCGTTGTTCCTGTTCCGCCCGCCGACATCGACCAGCTTTCGATGTTGAGTGTGAACCCGGCAACCGCTTACCTCTTGCTGACAAAATATGTCGCGCTGAACGAAGGCGACTGGCTGATCCAATCCGCGGGCAACTCTGCCGTGGCGGGGCTTGTTGCAAGTCTCGCAAAAGCGCGCGGTGTGAAAGTCGCAGCGCTGGTGCGGCGTGACAGCGCAGTGGCAGATGCGCAGGATGCAGGTGCGGACGCTGTATTCGTCGATGGTCCAGACCTTGCAGAGCGCGTCGCTGCTGAGCTGGAAGTGGCCCCAAGACTCGCTTTGGACGCTGTGGGCGGCAGCTCGCTTGGTCGCCTCGCCTCGACGCTCCAAGCGGGTGGCACAGCTGTCATGTACGGCAACATGTCTGGCGAAGACGCCCAGCTTCCAGACTCAGCCGTAATCTTTAACGACGTCATCGTGCGCGGTTTCTGGTTGGTCCATTGGTTCAATACGGCGACCGCCGAAGAACAGGCGCAGGTCTATGGTGAACTGACTGCGATGATCCTGCAAGGAACTCTTGAGGCATCAGTGGATCGCATCTTCCCGCTTGAAGAGATCAACGCGGCCCTCGCATACACCATGAAGGGCGGCCGCTCGGGCAAAGTCTTGATTGCGCCAAACGGCCTCTAAGCCAAGGCAAAGGGGATCCTGACAATGACACTTACACTGTTGCACAGCGCTGGTACCCGTTCCGTCGGCCCGCTTTGGCGTCTAAAGGAAATGGGTTTGCCTTACCAACTCAGGACACTGGGATATGACAGCACCTATTTTGCGTCAGATGCGTTCCGAAAGATCAACCCAATGGGCAAAGTCCCGGCGCTCTATGATGCTGGGACTGTGATCGCAGCGTCGACCGCTATTGTGCAGTCTCGCTGCACTGGTTTGGCGACTCAGACCTTTCGGTTGCCCCCCGACAAGAGGCCGAATATGGCGCATATCTGCAATGGCTCCATATCGCTGAAGGCCTTTGGATGTCCGATACTGATCGAGATGGTCAACATGATCCGCAAAGGTCAATTCGCGCCCGGACCCTCTCTGTTTCAGCAGTTCGCCCCATTGGCGGGATAATCGGCTCATCAGCGCCGACTATGCTGCTCTCAATGAAGTTTGCGACACAACTCAAACCCTTTCGTCGTCGAAGCGGCATCCCGATCAGCGCCATCATCGTGAGGCACGCCTGTCGCAGCATCGCTAAAACTCTGCTGCCGCCCGCGCTTGCCGATCTGCGCGGGCGTCCAGATCATTTCGGGGTCAAACCAGATCGTTAACGATCCCCGACGTTTCAGCGCCGCGTTATAGTTCGACCAGTTCGAGGTCTTGTACTTCGCAGGGGTCCAATTGCTCATGTCTTCCAGCTATCACACTGGATTCACGTGATGAATCCCCAACGATTTGTGCAACAAAGCCCCTGGCGTGAAATCGCACAGGCTAGAGAAGTATAGCTTCCGAGCGCGGAGAATTCATTAGCCCAGGTCAGTTAAGTTTACCGTGCTTCAACGAGCTCAACTTCGTCGCCAAGCTGTTTCCGGAAGCGGAATAGTCCGAGACCAATACCAGTTCCGACCACTGACTGCTGACGTTAACGCAACGGACCGGTCCGGTTTAACACTGACCTCAAATCTTAATCACAGCCATCTTGTCCTGTGTCATGTCGTGCATTGTATATCCGATTCCACCGGTGTTGTATCCTGACTGTCGGCGGCCCGCGAAGGGCATCCAATCGACCCGAAAAGCAGTATGATCGTTGACCATGACCGCCGTAGCATCCAGACGCTGAATAGCTTGCATTGCGGTGTCCAGGTTTTTGGTAAAGACCGCTGCTTGAAAGGCAAATGGCAGGTTGTTCGCAACCTGATAGGCATCGTCAAGTGTGTCATAGCCATAGACACAGACAACCGGTCCAAAGACTTCTGCCTTTGAGACGCGCGCATCTGCTGGCGGATTCAGCAGGACAGTCGGCGCATAAGTAGTTGGGCCAAGTCGCATTCCGCCTGTCAGCAGCTTCGCACCACCCTCAACGGCCTCATCTACCCATTGTTCGACGCTGTCAACCTCGGCCGGACGAATAAGCGGGCCGCAATCGACATCGGGATCGGTGGCGTCTCCTACCGTCAACTCCGCCGCCGCATCCGCTAGTTTCCGAGCAATCCCTGCAGCTGATACGGTCGGTGCAAAGACCCGCTGAACCGAAACACAGACTTGTCCTGAATGATAGAACCCCCCCTTGATCAAAGATGGGATCATCACGTCAATGTCGGCGGTCTCGTCCACGATCACTGGCGCGACACCGCCGTGTTCCAGTGCGCAGCGCGTGCCGGGCGCAAGCTTGGAGCGTAACATCCACCCAACCTGCGCCGAGCCAATGAAGGAGAAAAAGCCGACACGGGGATCGGTGATCAAGTTCTCGGCCACATCGTTTTGGCAGGGCGCGAAGTAGCACCAGTCAGCGGGCAAACCGGCCTGATGCAAGATATCCACAAAAGCCTTACAGGAGAGCGGGGTATCCAAAGCAGGTTTGACAATCACCGGGCAGCCGGTGGCCACTGCAGGGGCAACCTGATGCACAATCAAGTTGAGCGGGTGATTGAATGCGCTTGCCGCAACTACGACACCAATCGGTTCACGTCGCGTGAACGCGACGCGCCCTGCACCAGCCTCGGTCAGGTCCATCGGAATTTCGCGCCCCGCCATCTGAGCAATTTCGTGAACGCACAGTTCGACCCCGTCGACTGCACGTTTGACCTCGACGTGTGCATCGACAAGTGGTTTGCCGCCTTCGTTGGCTATCAAAAACGCCAGTTCCTCGGCTCGACCGGACATAAGCCGGGCGGTTTCTTTCAGAATTTCAACCCTTTTGAAGGCGGGCAACCAACCGTCGCGATCGCGGTGTAGATCCTGCGCAGCACTTAGCATGCGCTCGATCTCAACCCAGGAGCGGGTTTGCACGCTGCCAATCGACTGCAGGCTGTATGGGTTTAAGACATCTACGACACCGCTCATATCAAGCATGCCTTGGCGGCCAGTTCGTCGATAAGTACACGTTGGTTTTCGCTATAATCCACGGGCAGGTCGACTAGATGCACGCCACCAGTGGCAAACGCTTTTTCGTAAGTCGGCATCAAATCTTCGGTGCGTTCAATCCGGTGGCCGGTTGCGCCATAGCTGTTTGCGTATTGCACGAAATCGGGGTTGTTGAACTCAAGCCCCCAATCATCAAAACCGGCATGTGACTGCTTCCATCGAATCATACCGTAGGAACTGTCATTCAGCACTGTGACCACAAGATTCAAACCCAGCCGGACTGCTGTTTCAATCTCTTGGCTGTTCTTCATGAACCCGCCGTCGCCGCAAATCGCCATCACCCGACGTTCGGGGTAGAGTTTGGCCGCCATCATCGCCGAGGGCAGCCCTGCCCCCATAGTGGCCAACGCGTTATCCAGCAACACTGTGTTTGGCTGATAAGCCTGATAATTACGCGCGTACCAGATCTTGTAGATACCATTGTCCAGCGCGATGATATCGCCATCCCCCATGACCTTGCGCGTATCCGCCACGAAACGCTGCGGGATCACAGGGAACCGAGCATCATCAGCCCCGCTCGAAGTGTGCAGATCAGTTTCCTGTTTGACGCGCCGGAAATAGGCGCGATCAAAGTCCAGCGGCCCACCCAGAATGTTACCCAGCCGTGCAATGGATTCCGCCAGATCGCCAACCACTTCGACCTGTGGGAAATAGACAGGATCGACCTGCGCAGCCTTGTAATTTACGTGAATCACCTTGGTGCCGCCTTCCTCCATGAAGAAGGGCGGTTTTTCGACCACATCATGGCCCACATTGATGATCAGGTCGGCCCGATCGATGGCACAGTGCAAGTAGTCTCCATCGGACAACGCTGCGGTGCCGAGGAAAAGATCAGATCGTTCGTCGACCACGCCCTTACCCATCTGTGTGTTGAAGAACGGGATTTGCGTTTCCTTCACAAACTGGCTGAGGGCACTGCGCGCGTGTTTGCGGTTGGCCCCTGCCCCCAGTAACAGCAATGGCATCTTTGCGGCACGGATCAGGTCCGCGGCTTCGTTCAGGACCGTGTCACCTGCCACGGCATAGTGGCGTGGATGCGGTGTCAGCACGGGTTCGTTGGTTTCCTCGGCCGCAATATCCTCGGGGAGTTCCAGCAAGACCGCACCGGGGCGTTCCTCTTGGGCGACGCGAAACGCCTCGCGGATCAATGACGGGATGGTGTTGCCGTGCACGATCTGCTTGGACATCTTGCAGATTGGTGCAAACAGGCCCACCACATCAATGATCTGAAATTGACCCTGCTTGGATTTCTTAATCGGCTTTTGCCCGGTGATCATTACCAATGGCATTCCACCAAGATGCGCATAGGCCGCTGGAGTGGCAAAGTTCGTAGCTCCAGGTCCAAGCGTGGCCATGCAAACCCCGGCCTTGCCTGTCAAGCGCCCATAAGTGGCCGCCATAAAGGCCGCACCCTGTTCGTGTCTGGTCAATACAAGTTCGATCTCCGAAGTTCTGAGTGATTCCAGAACGTCCAAGTTTTCTTCACCCGGGACAGCAAAGATGTATTCGACACCTTCAGCCTCAAGCGCCGCGACCAGCAGGTCCGAAGCTTTGGTAGGGATTGATGCGATGGGTGCTGAAGGTGACATGTGATCTCCTCAAATTTGCAGGATCAACCGCTAATGGCTGACCCGCAGGCAGCCGGGGCTACCGTGTCATTTACCTATACAGACAAGCCTATTCAGCGGCCTGTATTTGTTGCGGATCCGGATAAAGGTCATCCATGGATGCAGAGCGTCCGTTGTCCAAAACGATGCGCGCATGATATCGCTTCAGCAGGCGCGGTTCGGCCACACCACAACTGTGGGCGATAGTGCCAACCTCTTTTTTCATATTCTTGGCATAGCTTGCGACACGTTCCGCCTTGCTGACTGGGTCAAGTCCGAATTGCAGTTTAGCATTATGGGTCGTGATGCCTGTGGGACATGTATTCTTGTTGCACTGCAGGGCCTGTATACAGCCGAGCGCGAACATGAATCCACGCGCCGAGTTTACGAAATCGGCACCTGCGCAAAAAGCCCAGGCCACCTCGGATGGGTTGATCATCTTGCCGCTGGCGCAAACTTTCACCCGATCCTTCAATCCAAATTTCCTGAGCATGTCCACCGTGAGCGGCAGGCTTTCACGCAAGGGCATGCCCATGTTGTCAATCAGGCTCATCGGGGCGGCGCCAGTGCCCCCATCGGAGCTGTCGATAGTGACGAAATCCGGGGCACTTTCGAGGCCACGTTTCAGAATTTCCGTACACAGGCTTTCGAAGAAACCATAGGCCCCAATTACTGCCTTAAAGCCAACGGGTTTGCCAGTTACGTCTCGCACATAGTTGATCATGTCCAGCAGATCGCCCACGCTGTTGATTTCGGGGTGCCTGTTGGGGCTGATGGCATCCTGACCGACCCTCAGACCGCGAATGGCAGCAATGTCCTCGGTGACCTTGGCGCCGGGCAGAATGCCGCCCTTGCCGGGCTTGGCGCCCTGACTCAACTTGATCTCAAACATCTTTACGGCGTCATGGGCCGCAACTGCGCGCAGCTTGTCTTCGTCAAAACCGCCTTCCGGTTTACGCACCCCGAACTTGCCCGTCCCGATCTGAAAAACGACATCCGCGCCGCTTTCCAGGTGATAGGGCGAGAGGCCACCCTCGCCAGTGTTGATCCAGATGCCCGCCGCGCTCGCTCCGGATGATAGCGCCCGAACGGCCGGAACCGAGATGGCGCCATAGCTCATGCCCGAAATGTTAAAGACTGAATCAGTGGTATATGGGTGTTGCGCAAATGGCCCAATGGTCACTGCTGACGGTTCCTGTGCGTCCTGTTCCAGCGTCGGAAACGGGCAGTTCACAAAATACACCGTCCCCGTCGGTCGCAGATCGCGGGTCGAGCCAAAGGCCACGGTTGAATCCACATTCTTGGCTGCGCGGTACACCCAGGACCGTTCGGCCCGGTTAAACGGCATCTCTTCTCGGTCCTGTGCAAAGAAGTACTGACGAAGGAACTCGCCCATGTGTTCAAAGAAATAACGAAACCGTGCGACCACCGGATAGTTGCGACGCAAGGTACTTTCGGTTTGAGTCTTGTCACGGAAATAAGTCACTACGACCCAAAGCACGACCAGACCGATGGTGAAGATGAAAGCATAAGATAGGACTTGCAGTAGCGTCAGGATCACGTTCGTTAACTGTGACATCAATCATTGGCTCCGGATTTGGCTATTGGCTGCGGTCAAACCAACGAGCGCGTCATCCGGCCCGTTCATTGCGATTGAGTTCACATTGGGATCAAAGAGCATTAAGTCCATCCACGAATGATCAAGTTCTGGTGATCCATGCACTAGCGACGGGGTAAGACGCTGGCGCTCAGTTCCGCGCAGGACAGTCGGGAAGTTGATTGGCTGGTCATCTGCTGGGTTCTAACCATTACGTGCCCTCGCGAATACTGAGGGCTTTGTTGCAAAGTTTTGAGCTGACCGAATTGTATTGTCGATGGTTGTGTTACAAACTTTCGGCCATTGACGCTTTCGGAATTGGCGAGTGAATGACTGTCGGTCGTATCAAGCCGAAAGCCAGCTCATGACTTCCTTCGAAGGCGCACTGTATTAGAAAGATGTGATCCTATTCGCAGTGTTCCTCTATGTTCGATACGGCGTTTCCTACTGCGATCTGCAGGAGATCTCGGCAGAGCGAGGTTTTTCCGTCGATCACACCACGCTGAACCGCTGAGTGACGCGATACTTCTGCGCAATCGCTGACACAGCAGACCGCCGCAAAGGCCCATGCGAGCGCGCCCGATCGAGATGGTGAGGCGGAAATATCTAAATCAAATCGTGTAACAAGATCACAGGTTCATCAAAGGACGAAACCGCCCGACGCTTGGCTTCAAGTCCTTTAAATCTGCATCTGCAACTCTTTCAGGTATCGAAGTCACGCACATGATCCGCAAAGGTCAATTCACGCCCGGACTCTGTCCATTTCTAAAGTTCGCAGAACTGGACACCTAACCCATCGGCACAAAATTAGGATTCCGAACATCCGCTAACTTTGCAACGGAACCCTTGTACTCCTTTCGACTGGCGCACTAAATGTCGTCATCGGTTTCAATATTGAGGCAATCGCCTTTGGCAATCTTAGATTTTGACAAGGCTATGTGGGAAAACGCTCTCGGTAGTGCACTCGGTGGCGTTCCTCACGTGTTAGTGTTGGAGGGCACCTGGTGGCGCGCGCAGGCGTGTGAGAACCGGCTGGCACGGCTTAGTGACGTTCGGGAGTTGCCGTTTCCCGATATCTTTGCAGGCAGTTTTGGAAAGGCGCGCGTGGCTTATTGCTGCGCATATGGCGCGCCTCGGGCTGTTGAACCAAGCCATATTTTTGCTCAGCTTGGTACACCCTTGATCATTCAGATCGGAACCTGCGGGGTGATGACACCCGGAATTCCGGCGGGTGCTGTGACTGTCCCGCGCAGCGCGGCCGCGCGCGATGGGGTTTCGCAGTATTACGGCGCCGGGGAGGAGGTCAATTTCGATGCGAATTGGTGCGCACGTGCTGATATGCTGTTGCGAGAGGCCAATTGCAATGTGCTGAGCACACGGCACGTCACTTGGCCCAGTCTATTCGCCCAAAGCGAAGAGATCTGTTCCGGTTGGGCACAAGAGGGGTTGCAAACGGTAGATATGGAAGCCAGCGCCGTAGCAGCCGTTGCCGCGCGGTACGGACGCGCCAGCCTCGCCCTTCTTTGCACATGGGACCTGCTTTCAGACGGGCGCACCTTTCTGGACCCACTGCCGGATCACAGTCAGGCGGAGCTCGCGCGGGCGAACACCGCTACCTTCGAGGCGGCGTTGCAGCTTGCCTTGGAGGTGGCGCGCGAAGGCCCCGGATAGGGGTATACCGCTGGCAGTCACGCCACCTTTGGACTAGCAATCGGACTTTAGCCGCGCTTCTTCAGCCTCACGCAAGGCACGGCGGCTGATCTTGCCAGAGGATGTCATCTTGAACTCGTTGACGAATTCGACCTCGCGGGGTGCTTTGTAGCTGGCAAGGCGGGTTTTCACGTGCTCTTTCAAGGCAACCCCCAGCGCGTCATCTGCCGTTACATTCGCACGGGGTTTTACCACCGCTTTGACAATCGCCCCCCGGTCTGGGTCAGGTTTGGCGATCACAGCGGCCTCGGCAACGCTGGGATGCGAAAGAAGGCATTCTTCGATTTCGGCGGGTCCGATCCGGAAGCCCGAAGATTTGATCAGGTCGTCGGATCGCCCTTTGTACCAGAAATAACCCTCTGCATCGCGCACAGCGAGGTCATGGGTACGCCAGAAAGACCCGAGTTTCATCTCGTGTGTCTTTTCTATGTTGTTGAAGTAGCCAATGAACTGTGTCGGCGAGCCAAGCGGGGTCACAACTTCACCTGGTTCACCATCGGCGACCTGCTGCCCTTCGCCATCGACAAGCAGGACCCGATGACCGGGATAGGCCAGGCCCATCGATCCCGGTTTGCGCGGGAAAAGCGCGGCGCAATTTCCGATCAGATGATTGACCTCTGTCATGCCGTAGAACTCGTTGCAGACCACACCCAGCTTGGTTTCCGCCCAAGTGAGTGTTTCAGCTGCCAATGCCTCGCCCCCGGTGCAGATCACGCGCAGGGCCAGATCATATTCGTCCCTTGGGGTCGGGTGCTGCGCCAACCGTTTGATCGCCGTAGGGGCCAGAAAGGTATGCGTGACCTTGTGGCGGGCCATGAAGTCATAGGCGTAATCGGCCGTAAACCGCTCCAACGACGTTGCAACGGGGCGCCCGGCCATCCAGGCGGGAAACAGCATATCCAGAAGCCCGCCAACCCAGGCCCAGTCGGAAGGCGACCAGAAAACGGCATCAGTGTCGTCCAGCGACAGATTGAAGAACAGGTTGATAGACGGGGTATAGGCGGCAAGAACCCGGTGCCCGTGCATGATCCCCTTGGGTTTGCCAGTCGAACCGGATGTGTACATCAGCAAAGCAGGATCACCCGCGCCACCAAACTCGGGCGTAAACTCATCCGGCACGTCGTGCATTGCTGCGTCCAGGTCGATGTCGTTCGAACCGGGATCGCGCATGAACACATGTATCAGATGCGGGAAGGATTCACTGCGCAAGGGCTCCCACGCGGACCGGCTGGTCAGAATCACACGGGCTTGGCAGTCGTTCAGGGCATGGGCCAACGTGTCAGGCCCATAGAGCTGAGACAGCGTGACCGCTATTGCGCCGATTTTCGCAATCGCCATGTGACCAATCGCCGTGTCGGGATGTTGACCGGTGTGCAACGCCACAGGGTCGCCCTTGCCATAGCCAAGCGCGCGCAGGGCAGCGGCAAGCCCGGTGGCGGCCGCATCGACTTCGGCAAAGCTCATCCTTGAGACGGTGCCGTCGGACGCTTCGTAGATGATCGCGGCCCGGTCCCGGTCTTCGGGTCCCAGAAACCGGCCAACCGTCGCGCTATAGATGTTGTAATCCGCCGGCCAGGTAATCTTGTGTCCGCCATCCTTGGTCGGTGCCAGTCGAAGGGCCGCCAACTGGCCCGGGTCCAAGGAATCCAGATACTCGCTCATATGCCCGGCTCCGCTTCAAGCTGCAGGATGGGCGGGCCTTCGGGGCACGCGCGCAGACGTCCATGTGTCGCATCGAGCGGCAGGTGCGTACTGCGCAGCACTGTTGCACGTTGTGCACCTTCAAAATTGGCCATGGCAAAATCGCCATCAGCGCCTGACGTCCGCCATTGGATCGCGGCCCGCCCCGACAGTGTGACCCAACCGTCAGAGGGGTTTTTGCAATCGGGACAAACGCGAAGTGGCGGGAATTGCGCGGCACCGCAAGTGGTGCAGTGCGAGGCAACAACTTTGCCCCGCCGCAGCCCCTCGATCCAAGGGGCTAGCCAACCTTCGGCCAACGAGTATTCAAGCGAGACCTGATGTTTCATGTGCGATCCCCTGCCTGCAGCACGGTCACGGCGCAGCTTGTGCCGACGCCGCCATGCGTATCGGCCAAGGCATGACCCAGCGGACGCTCGGGCTGCAGGCCCTTATGGTATCGGCCTTCCAGCAGCAGCGCACAGGTGGCGGCTTGTCCGACCCCAGTTGCCCCGACAGGCGCACCTTGTCCAATCAACCCGCCAGAGAGGTTAACTGGGCAAGCGCCGTCGGCATCAAAGCGGCCATCCCGCAAATCGGTGATCGGATCACCGGACAGGCCAAGCGCTGCAATCGCTTGTAACTCTGCGCCGGCATAGGCGTCGTAAACCTCTGCCAGGTCGATATCCGAGGTGCCGATACCCGCCATTTGAAAGGCGCGGTCCGAGGCAAGCGATTTGGCCACAAACTGACCCGGTGACTTACGATGGCCGAGACCGGGCAGATCGGATGCAGCCCCGATCCCGGTGATCTTTGGTGCGCTGGGTTGCCGCGCGACAGGTGCCGCCTCGGGCGCGGACAGGATCAAAGCAGCCGCTCCGTCGCTGAGGGGCGAGCAATGCAGGCGTTTGTAAGGGGAAGCAATCTCTGCAGATCCTTCAAACTCTGCAGCCGTATGCTTGCGGGGAAGATGTGCACCGGGATTTTCGCAGGCGTTCAGGCGGTTTTTGGTTGCGATCCGGTCCAGGTCGGCCGCTGTGCCGCGATGTTCAGCCGCAAAAGCCTGCCATGACAGTGCATAAAGGCCAGTGGCGGTGACGCCAGAAAGGCCATCGGTCCAGAAATCGAACGAATATCCGTAAAGTTCCCGAATGCTGTCGCCGTCCAGTGCGCTGGCTGACGGGTCCACGCCCAATACGGCAACCCTTTGCGCCCGTCTGGACAAGATGCGTTCAACACCCGCGTGGACCGCATATTGGCCAGAACCGCCACCGCCCTCAACCCGCAGCGTCGCAGCGCCGCAAAGACCAATATCCTGAGCAAAAACTGATGCCGGGTTGAGCTGGAGTGTGAAAAAATCGCTCTCAGATGAAACGATCAACGCGTCAATATCGCCGGGCTCCAATCCAGCCATCTGTAGTGCATCGCCGAAAGCTTGCGAGGCCCAATCGCGAAAGCCAGAGCCGTCGCGCCGCCGGTTGAATGGCGTCAATGCTGCTCCGATAACCAGAACCAATAGGCGATCCTCCCTGACGGAAGATTGACTCAGTAAATTTGTTCATACAAGTCTGTAATAGCAAATTATTGAAAGGGCCGAGCATTGAAGACTCGGAATGCCCATTGGCTTAGCCAGGCCCTGCCGGTTTTGGGATGTTTTGGCGGGGGCAGCCTTTATGGCTGGTCCGGTCTGATGCCCGCAGTTCAAAGCAGGTTTGATATCGGCAGCGCATCGGCATCCATGGTGTTTTCCTTTGCGCTTGTCAGCTTCACATTTGGCGTCCTGATCGGCCCCGCACTTTTTTCCAAGTTTCCAGCGCACGCCCAACTGCCTATTATTTCAGGCATTGCGGCCGCCAGCCTGATCCTGTCGGCGCAGGCACAGCAATTCGAATTTTTCGTGCTCACCTATAGCGTTGGCTTTGGATTTTCCGCGGATGCTCTCTACAATCACGCGCTTGCCACTGCAGCAGCTTCGCGCCGGCCAAAACTCCTTGTTCCGACCAGCGTCGCATCGTTCGGATTAGGTGGAGTTGTATTTGGTCCTATGAGTATCTGGCTGACCGGGCTCGGATGGTCGCTCAGTGCATTAATGCCCGTACTCGGCTGTATGGTTTTTATCGTGGCTGTTTCTTCAGTCACTGAAACTGCCAATGGCACCCAGACGACCAACCCCAAAACGCAGACAGGATTTGTCAAACCAGACCGCATGATCTTTGTTCTTTGGGCTATCTTTGCCACCGGTTCCTGTGCGGGTCTGATTGTTCTGGGTCTTGCACCGAAACTCCTTCCCTCCAACGCACCCGGTGCGGGCATGGCAGGTCTCGCAGTTTTTGGAGTTGCCGCGGGCAACACATTGGGACGTCTGTCAGCGGCCGGGATTGCGGCACGCTTTGGCCCGATGCACGGCTTTGTCGGTGCGGTCTTACTATCAATGGCGGCATTGTGTGCTTTACTTATGCCAATTTCCTCAGAGTTGTTTGTGAACCTTTTGATCTTTCTTGTGGCACTATCCTACGGACAGATCGCTGCACAGACACCTTTGTTGGTGTCCGCACGCGTAGCAACTTCGGCTTTTTCGGGGGCATTTGGCTGGGTTTTTACCGGATGGGGCGTCGCCGGATTGCTGGGGCCATGGGGCGCGGGATGGTTGCTCGACAGAACGGGCGATATGCGTCTGGCCCTTCTGGTTTGCATCGGTTTTTTGTTTCTGAGCCTTTTACTGACCATGCAGCTACCCCCGACAAGAGCCGCGGCGGGCCCCGACTAGTGATTTGTTGACATAATCAATTTGTTACTACTAATGTGGTTGCGACTGCGGGGAGGACTTGGCGTGAAGTTCGGTATCCATTCTGGACTGTGGATGAAAGCTTGGACCGACGATCCGGATCCGATCTTCGAATCTGCTGCACAAATCGGCTATGATGTTGTCGAGCTGTCGCTGCTTGGCGTTGGGCTTGATCGTGCCGACAAGATCCGGGCAAAGGCCAATGAATGCGGGTTGACCATGACTTGTTCAACCGGCCTCGGCCCCGAGGCGGACCCGACCTCAGAAGACCCGGCCATCCGTGACAACGCCGTCGCCGCACTTAGCGATGCAATCCGGATAACCGCGCGATTGGGGTCCAAAAGCCTCGCCGGTGTGGTGGCCGCACCTTGGGGTGTTTTCGACCCCGCCCACAAAACCGCCCGTGCGACCCGATCAGCGGAAACCTTGGCCCGCGTCGCCCCAGTTCTGGAAGCCGAAGGCGTTTTCCTAGGGATCGAAGCGCTTAACCGGTTCGAAACCGATCTGACCTCGACCGCGGCAGAGACCTGCGCCATTGCGCGTGCGACAGGATCGGATCACATCGGCGTGCTGCTCGACAGTTTCCACATGAATATCGAGGAAAAAGACCCACCCGCCGCGATCCGCGCCGCGGGTGATACGCTGGTGCACTACCATGTGTCTGACAATGACCGGGGCCAGCCCGGTTCTGGTCACTATGATTTTGCCGCTGATGCCAAAGCTTTGAAAAATATCGGATATAAAGGTTGTGTCGTTGCCGAGATGTTCGTGATGGCCGGACATGCCTCCAGCCGGGATCTCAATATCTGGCGCGATATCGAGCCCGACCCGAACCGGGCCGCAGTAGAAACGCTGGCCTATCTGAAAGAGGTTTTCGGCGATGTCGGCTGACCGTTTCTTTGAGTCGCTTCTGGCGCGCTATACCGTTGAAGCAGACCATCTCAACGCGCTTGATGCCGCCATCGGGGATGGTGATCACGGCACGACCATGCTGCGCGGCCTGACAAAGGCAGCGGCGGCAAAGGATGGCAAACGCGCCAAGGCGTTCATGCGAGCGTCGGGCGGCGCATCCGGCACCTTGTTTGGTCTGATCCTGCTTGAGATTGAGGCACATCTGGGCGCGGGCGCGCCACTGAACCTGACTCGCGCGTGCGACAGGATTTGCGATCTGGGGGACGTTGCGCCAGGCGACAAAAGCATGGTGGACGCCCTATCCCCGGCGCTTGCCGCGCAGGACAACGGATTGGCGGCGATGATCACCGCCGCGACGACGGGGTGCGATGCCACCGTGGGCATGACTGCCCGCAGGGGTCGAGCACAATACGTCGAAAACGCAGGGCGCGGACATATGGATCCGGGTGCCGCTTCGGTTGTGATTTTTCTGGAGACCCTTGCAGAGGTATCGGAATGAAAAAACTGTTCAACAGCGCCGAAACGATGGTCGACGATATGTTGGACGGCTTTGTGAGCGCCTTTCCCCAAGTGCAACGTGGCCAGAGTGATCCGCGCGTGATCATTCGCGGTTCAGCGGACCGGAAAAACGCCAATGAAAAAGTCACGTTGTTGATCGGCAATGGCTCAGGTCATGAACCGATTGCTATGGGCTTTGTCGGGACCGGATTGCTGGATGCCAATGTCGTGGGGGATGTTTTTGCCGCGCCTTCGGCGGATCTGATACTGGACGGGATTTCCGAGGTGACTGGCGACGCGGGTTCAATCCTGCTGATATCGCAACATTCCGGCGACATGATCAACGGGCGCGCAGCCACCATGATGGCCGAGGATTTGGGCATCCGCACCGTTCCCATGCCGATGTATGACGACATCTCCGCCGCGCCGCCAGATCGCAAACAGGACCGGCGCGGAGCTCCGGGTACGATGTTCATATACAAAATCCTTGGCGCGGCGGCCGAGGAAGGCCAACCACTTAATGCGCTGATCACCCTTGGCGAAGCTGTGCGTGACCGGCTTGTGACGCTCTCGGCGGCGATTACTCCGCCCGTGTCGCCCCTGACAGGTAAACCCATGTTTGAATTGCCGGAGGACGAGATTTTCCTTGGCATGGGCGTTCATGGCGAACCCGGTGTCGGGCGCGTCAAAACCGGCCCCCTACGCGATCTTGTTCGGCAGATGATTGACGCACTTCTCGCCGACCGGCCCATGCAAAAAGGGGCACAGGTCTGCGTGATCATCAACGGGATGGGCGGCACCACGTTGATGGAACAGTTGACCGCTTGGGAAGAAACACGCACCACGCTGGCCGAACAGGGCATTCGCGCAATTGCGCCGATGATCGGTAGTTATGTAACAACTCAGGAAATGGGTGGATTCTCGATTTCCTTCCTGGAACCCACAGACGAGATGTTGCGGTACTGGCTGGCGCCATCCGACACGCCATTCTTTCCGCAGATCAGGATGGAGGCCACATGAGTATCTTCTTTGGTCCTGTTCATGGTGTCGCTGTTGATCAGGGCAGCGGTCTCGAGGCCGCCCTGCGCGAGGCGCGCGGTGTACATGCAAGTGCCGATGATTTGTTGGAATTCAAACGTATCACGGTTGAAACGCTTAGCCCGTTTGCCACCACAATGCTGGTCGATGCCTCGCTTGGCCGCGAGCTGTTGCCCGCATTTGACAAGGCCTGCGTCAGGATGCTGGCATATGAAGCGGACGTGTATCACATCTCGGACGACGACCGGATGACAAAGCTGCCGGACAACCTGAGCATTGCAGACTATCCAGGTCTGGGTGCGGAGGTTTTGAAGTTTTTTCTCTATTACGGGCCGAACGATCCTACAGCGCTGAACCAGCGTAAAAAGGACCTTGTGACCCAGATCGGGGCCGAGTGTCGCGCGCAAGGGGTGACATTTCTGTTCGAGCCCCTCGTGTATGAACGCGACATACCAGATAGCGGCTCTGCCGAATTTGCGATGGCCAAACCGGGGCTTGTCGGATCTGCCACCCGCACATTTGCCGCGCCAGAGTTCAATATTGATATTCTAAAGGTCGAAATTCCCGTCAATATCGCGCAAATCGGCTCCGCCATGACCGAGTCCGAGGCCATGACGGCCTTCCGCGATGCCGCCGAAGCGGCGGGTGATATCCCGATCCTGTATCTCAGCGCCGGGGTCACGTTTGAACAATTCCGTGATGCGTTGGCCCTGTCGCGCAAGGCAGGCGTGAACGCCAAGGGCTTTATGTGCGGGCGCGCGATCTGGAGCGATGCAATCGCCATTTTTGGTGCTGAAGGTTCCGTCGCAATGGCCCGGTGGATGCAGTCGATCGGCCGCGAGCGGCTGGATGCATTGAAGGATGCGCTGGCATGATGGACGTTGCGAAATACAAACAGGTCCACGATGAGATCCTGAACCGGCTTCAGACCGGGCAATATGCCATTGGTATGCGCTTGCCCACCGAAAGCGAGCTATCAAACGCCTTTAGCGTCAGCCGTGTCACCATCCGCAAGGCGTTGGAAATTCTGGTGCGCGACGGTTATCTGACCTCGCGCCAGGGCAGCGGATATAACGTTGCGACATTGTCACCGCCGACCTCAACTTGCCTTGTGTCTTTCACCGACAAAGTTCTGCGCGAAGGGCGTGTGCCTGGCGCGCGGTTGCTGCGACTTGAGGCCGAAGCAGACACTGTGCCACCTGCCGTCAAAGAGTACTTCAAAGAACCGCTGGCACTGGTTGAACGGCTGCGCACGATCGATGACGTGCCGGGGATGCTGACCCAAACATGGATACCCAGCCGGCTGGTGCCACATATCTCGGCCGATCACTTCCCGGAAACCGGGCAGAGCCAATCCATCCTCAGAATTTTGCAGCAGGTGTTCGATCTGGCTTGGACCAGCGCGTGCGAGACGTTGGACAGCCTTCTTGCCGAACCGGCAATCGCCGAACTGCTGAACATACCGGCTGGCACTCCGATACTGTCGCAGGCCTGCACCGCCTTTGACGCGGACGGGGCGCCGGTTTTCTTTGATCAGGTGTTCCGTCAGGGACCCATCAGTTTTGATCTGGCCGGGGCCACCCCGCGCCAAACTGCGTAACGGAAGGGCGATGCTCATGTCGCTGACAATTGGATTAATCAACGCCTCTCTGCCAAGCTACTTCCCCGGCAAGCATGGCGTTTTCGAGGCTTGCTCGGATTGGGTGCGCGAGTTTTCCGCCTCATACGGCGCCTCGGTCGTCGTGGCTGAAACCGTCCCTATGAACGCGGTCGAAGCCCGCGAGGCGGTGGATGAGTTGCGCGCGAAAGGCGCGGATTTTCTGCTGCTTCTGCACGGTGGCTTCACCATGGGCGACGTGGTGCGGGAAGTGGCGCTGGAAAATCTGCCCATGGGTGTTTGGGTCACGCCCGAGCCGACGCTGACCGAGGACATACAGCTTAACAATTTTGTATCGCTTAACATGTCGATGTCGATCATGCGCGGTGTGCGGGATACACGCAAATCCCCTGTGCAATGGTATCTTGGTGCCCCAAACGAAGATCACCTGAAACGGCGGATGGGGCAAACCATCCGCGCACTGAGTGCGCGCAAGGCTTTGGACGGTGTGCGGATCGGCGTTGTCGGCGGACTGGCCATGACCTTCTACAATATGGAAGTCTCATCCGACACATTGCTTCGGCAGCTTGGCGTCTGGACCGAGCATGTTGATATCCACCACATGACCGATCTGATGACTGCACAATCCGACGAGGATGTCGCCTCTGAGCTGTCAGCCATGACAAAGGCCGCTGAGGTGCGTGGTGTTTCGGATGATCAGATGGCACTGACCGCCTGTGCGGCACTGGCCTTGCGTCAGATCGCAACGGAAGGCGGCTATGGTGCACTGACGGTGTCCGACTGGCCCGCCTTACAAGATCATCCCGGGATGCATCCCGGTGCTGCATTCAGCTGGCTTGAGGAAAACGACGCACTGCCAATCGCATCGGAAGGCGATGTTCTGGGGGCTGTCACTCAGCTTGTGGCAAAATCTCTGACTGGTCGTGTGGGCTGCTTGTTGGATATGACGTCACCAGATTTCGACCGTGATCAGATCCTGATGTGGCATGGCGGAGGTGGCCCGCTTTACCTGGCGGACAAAGGGGTTGCGTTGATCAATCACCCGATGATCGGGCGCGGTACCGAGGCCGGACCAATTCACGGTGCCATCGCCGACTACGAATTTGCGCATGGAGACTGCACGATCCTGCGTGTCTCGCGCCACGGTACAGCGCGTTTCGCGCTTGAGGGCACAATTGCCGAAGGGCCCGCACCGGGCTTTACCGGCTGCCGCGGTTGGATCGGAGGTTTTTCTGACGCAAAGGGGGCTTGGTCAGCCCGCGACGTGGTGACAACCGTTTTGGAACACGGGCTGGAACATCACTTCATTCTTGTCCCCGGACTGCATCGCGCCGTATTCGAGGAGTTTGCCCAATGGTGCGGCATGTCCGCGTTGCCGATAATTCCGGCCCATAACGGTCTGCCGCAAGGAGCTGACGTGTGACGACCGTTCTCCTCAAAGGTGTCCGCAAGGACTATGGCAGTTTCACAGCCATATCCCATATCGATCTCGATATCGCATCGGGAGAGTTGGTGGCCCTGCTGGGCCCGTCAGGCTGCGGCAAGACCACAACGCTGCGGATGATTGCCGGGCTGGAAATCCCGACCAGTGGGCAGATTTGCTTTAATGGCAAGGATGTCTCCGAAGTGCCGGTGCGAAACCGCAATGTCGGCATGGTGTTCCAGCGCTATGCGCTGTTTCCGCATATGTCCGTGGAAAAGAACATTCTGTTCGGGCTCAAAGTGCGCGGAACCGACAGGGCCGAGGCCGAAGATCGGCTGGAGCAAATTCTGGACGTTGTGCAACTTCAAGATTTTCGCCACCGCTTTCCGGCGCAGCTGTCGGGCGGGCAGATGCAGCGCGTGGCCATCGCACGCACGTTGATTACCAACCCGTCGGTCCTGATGATGGACGAACCGCTGGCAAATCTCGACACCAAGCTGCGCGGCGAAATGCGACGCTTTATTCGAAACCTGCAACAGCGGCTGGGGATCACCACGATTTTTGTGACCCACGATCAGATCGAAGCCATGGAACTTGCCGACCGGGTGGCGGTGATCTTCAATGGCAATCTGGCGCAGTTTGACGAGCCGGACGCCTTGTACAAACACCCCAAAAGCGTTGAGGTGGCCGATTTCATGGGCGCCACAAACGTCTTTGCCGCGCAGATCAAGGACAAGACCGCAACACTGGACTTTGGCGTGCTGACTTTTGACGCCCCGTCGCAGAACGGCACCCGCTCGGTGATGTTACGCAGCGAGGCGATCGATCTGCATCTGGATGAACCATCGGACGCGCAAAACGTCTTTCGTGGCACGATTGCGACCCGGGATTTCTTTGGCGCGAACATCACTTACGGGGTCACTTGCGGCCGTGAGACGGTGCAGGTCACGGAACAATCCCGCCGCGTTATCGATGTCGGGCAAGACGTCTGGCTGACCATCGCGCCCGAGCGGATCTGGGTCATTCAGGAAACCGACTAGTGGAAAGAATTCAGAGGAGGAGACCATGAAGAAAACACTTCTTACGTTATCCCTGCTTGGAGGGTTGGTGACGAGTGCGTCTTATGCGCAAGATGTCGAGGCCTTCCGCGACGCTGTTACATCCGGCTCGGCGACTTGGGAGGATGTTCAGGCACGCGCCAAGGAAGAGGGTGAAATCAACCTCTACTACTGGGGCGGCAGCGATCAGATCAACATCTGGATGGATCGTTTTGCTGCGCCGGGGCTTGAGGCCGAAGGCGTAAAGCTCAACCCTGTTCGCATAACCGGCACCAAGGACGCGGTTGACTTGGTTCTGGCCGAGCTTGGCTCGGGCAAGGGTCTGGGCGAAGGCAGCGTTGATGCGATCTGGGTGAACGGTGAAAACTTTGCGACGCTTAAACGCCAGAGTGCCCTGTTCGGTGCCTTTGCGGACAAACTTCCTAACAGCGCCAATATCGAGTGGAATGCCGATGATCCGCGCGCATTGCTGAACCTGCGCGACTTTGGCGTTGAAACCAACGCGTCGGAAATGCCATGGTCAGGTCAGCAATATGTGTGCTCGGTCAATACGGGTCGGGTCGCGAAGGAAGATATTCCGGGCACGTTTGCGGAACTCAAAAGTTATCTTGAGGCCAATCCCGGAAAGTTCGCCTATGTCAAGCCGCCCCATTTCATCGGCAACACTTTCGTTCAGGCGGCGATCTACGCGCATAATCCGGACGGCAACGGAGCAGTTCCGTTCCAGAACTCGGTTGAGGATTTGGGAGCCGCAGAATTGGCGCGACTGATCACGCCGGGCATGGAATACCTCAAAGAGCTGGACGGGATGTTGCTGGGGGCGTCAGGAAGCAGCGCAAGATACCCCGAAGACCCGTCAGCCCTGAATGGCTTGTTCCTGAACGGCGAAATCGATTTTTCCTGTCAGTTCGGTCTTTATGGTGTCGCAATCGGGTTGCGGGATGGCACCTATCCTGAGGGGGCGGAACAGTTCATCTTCCCAGAAGGCAACATGATCAAGAACAAGAACTATCTTGTCATCCCCGCGAACGCGCCTAACCCGGCCGCCGCGCTGGTTATGGCCAACTACATGGCCTCGGTCGAAGCGCAAGCGTCCAAGCTCGAGGTTGCTGGTATGCCACCGGGTATTGACCCATGGCGTTTGTCCGAAGACGACGTTGCAAAGCTGACCGCAGCCTCACCCGGTTTTGTCGGCATTACGCAGCAAGAGTTGGACGCAAACACCGCGCCCGACACCAATGCGACGCTGGTTGATGTCATCGAGGCCGCATGGCTGGAATACATCGAGCGCAAAAGCACGGACTCGATCGATGTGATCGTGGAACGCGCCGTTGCCAACCTGAACCAGTGATACTTACCCAGAGCCTCCGCGCTGTGCGGGGGCTCGAACAAGGATTTCAGAATGGGTGGTTCTGCGCCAAACGAACTGGGACGGTTGCGTCGGGAACGACGGCTGATGCTATTGCAATTGCTGCCGGTTGTGCTTGTCTTGACGGTGCTTTTTGGCGGCGCCCTTGTGCTGGGTGTCATGCAATCGTTGGGCTTTGCGCCCTGGTTTGGTGTGAACACCTTTCCCGATTTTTCTTATTTCCGCGCGCTCTGGGGTGAAGCCTCATTTTGGCAATCCCTGTGGCTGACGCTGTACTACGCTGTTGCAGCGACTATACTTTCATTGGTCCTCGGTATTCTTCTTGCACTTGCGCTGGTGCGCAGCTTTCCGTCCAAAACGCTATATAAATACCTCTACAAACTGCCTTTGATGATCCCGTACACCGTTGGCATTGCGCTGGCCGTGATCATGTTGGGCAATGGGGGAATGTTGTCGCGGCTGATGGCCTTTGCGGGCTTGATCGACGACCCCGCGCAGTTCCCGCAGATTCTCAAGACGCATATGGGCTGGGGCATTATCGCCGTATATGTCTGGAAACAGACCCCGTTTGTCGCCCTGACCATCTACGCCGTTCTGCTGGGCGTCGGGCGAGAGACAGAAGAGGCCGCAGCGATACTGGGTGCCAACAAGCGGCAGGTTTTCTTTTTGGTGACACTGCCGCAGATCTTGCCGGGAATCATTTCATCGACACTCATTATCTTTGCTTTCAACATAGGGGCCTTTGAAGCACCGTTCATCCTCGGTGGTGGCTTCCCCGACACCCTACCAGTGGTCGCCTGGCGATACTTCAACGATGCGGATTACACTCTGCAGCTTCAGGGGATGGCAACGGTTGTGTCCATCGCGCTGATCGCAGGCGGTATCCTTTATAGCTACCTCGCGATCTACCGGCGGTATGAACGCCGCATCGGGAGGCAATAAAAATGGCACGTCGGAATGCCAATGCCACGGCCCTGAGCGAACGGCTTTCGCCTTTTCAGAAAGTCTATTTGTGGCTGATCGCAGGGTTCATCCTGGGCCCCTTCATCCCGCTGATCATCCAGAGCTTTGCGTTCCGCTGGGCCTGGCCTGATCTGCTACCAAGCACATGGTGGCTGGAGCAACGTGAGAAATCAGTTTTGCCCCTGGCCTGGGACTACGTGATCTCACCCTATAGTCAGGTCTGGGAGGCCACGCTGAACACGGTCTTTATCGGTAGCGCGGTCACGGTGATCTGCCTGATTATCTGCCTGCCCGCGGCCCGAGTACTTGCCCGCGAAAGCTTCCGCGGCAAGTCGGCCTTTGAGTTCTTTCTCTCCATGCCCCTCATCGTGCCCGAGGCAGCCATCGGTATCGCACTTCTGATGATCTTTATCCAGATCGGGCTGGCCGGGACATATACAGGGATCATCATTGTCCACCTTATTCCCACGATTCCTTACATGATACGCATGCTCACCGCTGTCTATCAGGGACTGGGTCGTGATTTCGAAGAACAGGCGATGATCCTGGGCGCATCACGCTGGCAGATTCTGCGCATGGTGACCCTGCCCATGCTGTTACCGGGCGTGGTTGCAGGGGCGCTGTTTACGTTTCTGGTGTCTACAAATATCTTCCTTCTGACCTTTTTTATGGGTCAGGGCAAAATCATCACATTGCCAACACTGCTTTTCTCGAAAATCGCGGGTGGTACGTTGGACGCGTCAGCGGCAGGCATAACACTGGTTGTGACGGTGCCCGGTATCATCCTTTTGGTCATTACCGAGCGGTTCATCAAAGAAGAGGCATTTGGCAAAGGCTTCGGCAACTAGAAAGGCAAAGACATGACGACTTTGAAAGAGGCCGTGGAACGGTTCATCCCCCTTGATCATAAGCTGATGAAAACACGACTGGGCCGACCCGGCACGATGCCCCGCGTTATCATCGACACCGATACCGCCAACGAGATCGATGACCAATATGCCGTGGCCTGGGCGTTGTTGTCGCAAGACCGCCTTAACCTCGAAGGCGTTACCGCCGCCCCCTATTCGTTCCTACATCACCGAGACGGCCTTTATGATGCGGTGGCCGCCCTGCAAAAAGGCGGCGGAACAGATCACGACAGTAAATTTGTGGGCCCCTTCGCGGGATGGGCGCAACGATTGCTAGCCGATGGCCGTACGGCGGATGACATTGAGTTTGTTACGCCGGATGTCGGTGAAGCGCGCTCTTACGATGAAATCCTTCGCGTATTTGACGCCTGCGGTGTCGGCTCCGAAGGCAAAGTGTACCATGGCTCGACACAGCATTTGCCGTCATATGACGCGCCGGTTGATTCCGATGCGGCCCAGTTCATCATCAAACAGGCGCGCAATCGCGAAGATGGTCCTGTTTACATTCTCGCCATGGGGGCATTGCCAAACATCGGTTCCGCCCTGCTGATGGCGCCGGACATCATTGACAATATCGTTGTGGTCTGGACTTCAGGCTTTCCCAGCTATGCCCCGTTTTGCAACGAACCTTCACTGAACCTCGTCCAAGACCAGTTGTCGTCGCGTCTGCTGTTCGAATGCGGTGTGCCGCATGTGTATCTGCCAGGCTACCATGTCGGCGCGCAGCTGACGATTTCCAAGCCCGAAATGGCAGCTTTTGTTAAGGGCCGCGGAGCGATTGGTGACTATCTTTGGCATCTCTACACAAACAACCCGTTGCACGTGAAATACGCGATATCAGAACCGGATACTAAAACGTGGGTGATCTGGGACATTATCAACGTTGCTTGGATGCTTGATGCCGCCTACGTGCCGACCCATCTGACAACCTCACCGCATCTAAGCGCCGATCTATACTGGCAGAATGACCCATCGCGCCACCTCATGCGCGAAGCCTATGATGTCGCACGGGATGCTGTTTTTGAGGATTTTTATCGCGCTATTGAGAGAGGATAATCCAGTCAGTTGTTTTTGGTATGATCTGTTACTCGAGGTCGACCATGGCTTAGAATCAAGGCCGATAACCAATACATGCCGGTTGCAGAGAGAAAGACTTTTGGACATCTATCGTAGCGTGTCGCGACACGCCACCAGTCCTTGAGCCTGCCGAACATGAACTCAATTCGCTTGCGCCGTCTGTATCGGCGCTTGTCGTACTTGACGGTGGTCTTGCGTTGCTTTCGACCCGGGCTGCAGGCGCGTATCCCTTTGTCTTTTGACGCATCTCGGAACCAGTCGGCGTCATAGACGCGATTCCCGATCAGCCAGTCGACGTTTGGGAAGCTGCTGGGCAGCGCCTGCGCGCTGATTTAGTCGCTGACCTGACCGGCGGTGACGAACAGGTCGAGCGGTCGCATGGGCCTCTGCGGCGATGTGCTGTGTCAGCGATTGCGCAGAAGTATCGCGTCACTCAGCGGTTCATCGTGGTGTGATCGACGGATAAACCTCGCTCTGCCGAGATCTCCTGCAGATCGCGGTAGGAAACGCCGTAGCGAACATAAAGGAGCGCAGCGAATAGGGTCACATCTTTCTGATACTGTGCACCTTTGAAGGAAACCATGAGCAGGCTTTCGGCTGGATACGACCGACAGTCATTCACTCGCCAAATCCGAAAGCATCAACGGTCGAAAGCTTGCAACACAACCGTTTTACACTAACCATCGCTTTAGACGCGCTTCATAGCGATACGCGGCCTCGCCTTCTTTGTGCCACACAAGCACCTCTTCAAAGAAAGAACGGAGTTCTGGGTCTTCGAGGGCCGCCCGGGTCAGGGCGCGAGCTTGTCCATCGCTCACCAAGAGTACTTCGTCGGAGTCCCAAAGCTGTGGTGCACTCTGGAAGATGTCAGCCCAAAGGGCAATATCAAACCCGCCGGGATCGCGCTGGAAAAGCGCTTCGGTCGAGCTTTCCACGGGGTGAGAGGAAGCCAGGCAAAGGCAGGTCAACCAGCCGTCCTTCGCCACGTATCCAGGTGTGCTTACCAGCGCTACTTTGCGACCTTTCAATTCGTCTGGAAGAGGCTTTATCCACCGGTGCCGGTACCAGTCTCGAGGAGCTTCAAAGAGCGCCCTAGGGGCTAGTACTTGCCCGCCCTTGGAGCGAATAGGGAAGACGGGATCGACCAAAACTAAGGGTTCAATATCGGCTAGTTGGAAGCCTTTCGCGCGGGTACAGTCTGCAAAGAACCGTTCAAATCCGTGTTCAAACTGGTCACCGATTTGGGTGCTTTCGTCAGTGAACATCTCAGCGCCAAGGCGGAGAGTTTTCAAGGGTGACAGCGCCTCTGTTCGCGCCCAAAACATGGTCCCTGCGAAGAAATCGTCCTTGATCTGCGCAGGAACAAGTCCGGCACGCACGCATAAGTCGCCGCGAATGGGCAGGCTGGCTTCATGGCCGGGATCAATGCCGCTCCCGTTTTTTAGACGCAATGTGGCGGGGCCCATCATGCCGAGATTTGGTCGCATCGCAAAGTGGTTGAGGATGTTTTGCACTTGGACGGGCGAACCCAACAGATCCAAGAGGACCCTGCGGCGCCACAGATGCCCAAACCGCGCGCCAGTGACACCACTTAAAACCGAGCGTTTCCCGTGAATTTTGCAGATGAGACTGATACCGTCCAAAAGCCCGGACTGGAAAACGGTAACAAAGGGACGAATGTCGCGACCCAAGTTCTCGAGGTTGAGGATTTTTGCCCCGGGGAATTGGAAGTTGATCTGCTCCTCAAGTGCGGGGTTGGGTGCAGTCAGGGTGACGATCAGGCGGAAGGTCAGTTTGGAGTGCGTCAGAAAGGTGCTGACCTCGTCCCAAAGCTCTGGGTAGTGGAGATGCAAAACGACCGCGATCGTGCCGTCGAAATTCGGTGCAGGGGCATCTTTGTGCGGTAGATCTGGGATTGCATCAAGAATCATCGGAGAGGACAGGAGCGTAGCCAAGCTCTCGCTGCCCAAATCCATTCCCCGGTTGTCCGCAAGACTGGCGCGGGGTGCGCCTTTCGCGGGGCGCTCAAAACTGTAGATGCAGCCTCCATGGCGCAATGGGGCGGCGAAGCGGGATTTTCTAAGGATGCGGGAAGCGGTGTGGCGGCTCCATAAATCCGGGCGGGATTTGCGGATTTCTAGATGCTGTGCGTGAATCGTCACGTCATGTTCCATGGGCGTGACATGGAAACTTTGGAAGGCGTCGGAGGGCAAAAGGATGTGATCAATGGCCCCTGTTGCGTGATGAATCTCGATTATCTGGGGTTGGTCTGTCCGACATTGGAGCTGATACCGGATGCCTGCCGTTAGCCTATGGGGTCGCATCTGGTTCATTGTGAGCACTGGGCTTTGATTTCCGTGTTAATTGCCTTTTTCGATGCGCTAATCCGACAGCGCAGGGCCTTTTGAAGCGGCATGCGACGGTCGGAAAGGCAGTTTCGGCGAATAGCATTTTGGGTGCAATAGATATAATAATCATGGCCCAGCGGGAATAGGTCTTTGAGCATTCACTGCTTCCAGCGGTCGGAGAAATCGAGGATGCCCGGCACGTTTGCGACCTTTTGGGGCGTGTAGGCAGCCTCAACCTTTGAGGCTATGGGAGCGTATCCGAATCATATTGTGCACGCGCAACGATATCGGCGTCTATGGCTTTTTGCGATGAGCTAAGCCGATGACGCAGGGCTTTTTTTAGACGACGGATGGCGGTTTGAAGGGCTGTTTCGGCCCATGGGGTTTGGTTACGATAGGTCCAGTAAAGATGGCCCAACGGATTCAAGTCTTTGAGCATCCACGGCTTCCGGCGGTCGGTAAAATGAAGGATGCCGGGCGCGTTTGCAGCCTCCAGCGCTTCTTCGGGCGTATAGGCGGCCTCAACCTCGGATGGCAGGTAGAGCCGGGTTCCTGCATTCCAGCGCAATGGCAAGGACTGGGTTTGACCACAAAAAACCAGATTGAGCAGATCCTGATCTTGCAGGGTGATCCTCTCTTTATGGGTCTCGTAGGCGGTTGCCAATGCGGTCTCAAAATCCATGGCTCTTATCGCGTCCAGGTCGAAGATCGCGACCCCTGCGTTGAAATAGAGATGCCCAGATGGCAGGCCAAGGCGCTCGGATTGAGTGAGGCCTCCCTCATCCGGGCAGGCGCCTATGGGGTAACCGTTTAAAGGTGTGGACCAGAGGTGCTCCAGCGCGTCGGTGACCACGGTGTCGGAATCAATATAGATAATTTTTTGAATGGCTTTTGGCAGAGCCTTGTGCATGGCCAACCGATAGTATGTGGCTCTCGAAATATGTGCACGATTGAGGGGCAGTTCGGTAAGCGTCTCGGTATTGACAGGCAAGAAGATGAGTTGATTACGAGCGGTCGTGGAGAGATTCTTGCGGGTTGTGTCGCTCAGGGACCCGTCCTCGAGTATATGGAAGTTTAGGCGCTCCGGGTGGCCCGCGTGATCGAGGGCTGAGGCGATAGTGACTGCGGCGTGGGGGGCATAGGTTTCGTCAATGGCCAGTACCACATGGATGGTCTGGGGGACGGTGTCCTGCGCTCGTGCCTTTTGTGCGGCTATATTGGCCAATACTTCTTCCGGTAAAGTTGGAATGCGCGGGTGGATCATTGGGTGCCTATCGGGGTGTATTTCGGTCGACACTATGTCACCGATATTTGCATTGTCAAAGAAGCTCCGCCTGGGTTTCATGTGGGCCCTTGGTTGTCTTTCTCATCGTCCGATTGTGCCGCAAATTCTTGAGAGAGTTAGGCAGAGCGTTCGTTTGGATGCACCTATCCTGCGATTTCGGCAAACTCTCGCAATCCGCACATCGCTGCGCTGGGGGATTGCCTCTTTCGGATCACGTTGGCTACCTCGATGCCATCCAGTGTCGCGGACGCGGACGACAAAGGCTTGAACCCGCACATGTGTCGCACCCGTCGTTTGATAGACCTGTGATCCTGCTCGATCATGTTGTTCAAAAATCTGGACCAGATTGTCTGCACTTTGGCTGGGCGGCCAAACCACATGGGTATCCTGTTCACTTCTCGAAAACCGGCTGCATGGGCGTCGCTCTTGTCGATTCCGATCTTTCCTGGGACACCGTTTGATGACAGTGCTTCGGCAAAGAACTTGGTCGCCACAGGGCCATTTCTTCGCTCTGAGAGCATGAAATCAAGAGTATTTCCCTTGTCGGCAGCGCGATAGAGATACATCCACTTGCCACGCACATATGTTCCTCCATGCGCCGGGAATCTGGTGTCGGACGCTTCATCGATTGGGCGCGCGCTGCGATCATCGGCGAGTACTTCGTGACCCGCCTGTTCAATGTAGCATGATGCGCGCAGGCCCCGTTCAGCCATAATTCCCTCAAGGTGCGATAGGAAACAGTGTGCCTCAGATAGAAGTACACTGCGTACAGAACCGCATCCTTGGGGAAGTGGCAGCTGTTCAAAGACATCATACAGAAGCCCGCTCGTGGTCGTATTGAAGGCAAAGAGCACCTGAATCCGCGTTTTCGCCAACCTCGGTCAAGATTTTGCGACACAACCCTTGAGTTCTCTTATTAGCCAAAGCACCGTGCTCATAATGCGCATAAATATTATAAAATGCGCACAACTCTAAAGGTGACAAATCCATTCCATCCAGCGCCAACCACGTGCGTTGCAGAGACGTCTGGGAGACTAGGTGATCACTCGAAGGCGTCAGGCTCCATATCCAACCAAAAGGCGAAGATGGCCGTAGCATTTAGGCCTGATCGCCAACCATGCGCCCGGAAGTGCTCTCGATCCAGATCGTTGTTCAATCCGGCAAGGAACAGCCGCTTGTCTGCATCTCGCTGTGTGGGGTTTCGCCGCGAAACCAGATCCTCGACGATCGCCAATTTGCGGGAACGCTCCGCTCGTTCTGACACCCGCGCCTCGTAAGCCTGATCTTCCTGGGCCTTTTCAACCTCTCGTTCACGGGCGGCTTCGACCGCCTCGGGACTGGGCTCGGGTGCGGTTTCATTCTCCGGCGCTTTGTAGTCATCCCGCAATGCAGCTGAGAGATATCCGAGTGTTGACTTAATACCCCCCTGCCCGCTGACGTAGTCGAGCTTTTGCTGAACATAGTCTTCACCATGTTCAGCTATCCATTGCCGCGCCAACCTATCCGACACCCCCTGCTCGCGCAGCGTTTTGTATATCTTCAGGTTCCGAACGCCGTCACCATCGTCAATCTCGAACATCGCCTTCTGCGGGTTGCCTTTGATCAGGAACCGAATGTCGGTAACGGTGCGCCCCTTCTTCTTGAACTCCGGTTCAATTAGAATGTCCGAGCTTTTGTTCACCTCAGCAACAGCAGGTTTGATGATCTTGGCATTGAGATGTTTGAAACTGCCATAGTAGTCGCTTCCATCCACGCCCATCAGTTTTCGAAAAACATCCAGCGCCCACCATCCCGTCGATCCGGTACGCACAAATCGGTAGCAGTTTTCGTACAATGCCAAGCCGTGTCCGGAACTGAAGTTCCGCTGGATTTGAACATTTATCAGCGCGTAGATCTTCGGATCGTAAAGTTTCTGCGCAAGCGCAGGGGAATACGCATACTCGCAAACTCCGGCCTTGAGTTTTGCGAAACTAAGCAACGACGAGACGCCCCATTCCTGACGGCCCTGTTCGTCCAACATGTCCCATTCTGCTACGGTCTCGGCCAGAGCCCTAAGGCTGGCGCGTAGCGTGTCAAAGTCGTTCGAATTGTATCCAACCATCATCGCCAAAGTCCGAGCGTCGATGGTGTGGGTTTGTGCGGACGTTAGCGCGTCATATGCATTCAACAAAAGGACATTGGATAACTTGCGCTGCAATAGCGTCAGCTTGCCGCTAATGTGAATTGCAGCAACGTTCTTCTTCACTGTTTCCCGGCGCAATGCGCCAGAAAGCTGATCCATGTCCAATTGTGTATCCGGCATGATTCTGCCTGGCTGCTCGTTTTGATATTTCTGCCACGAAAGGTACCCGTTGATCAATCTTAATTGGGTGCCCAAATACAGGATCACATGAATCCCGTAGACAGGTACCTTATTCCGAAAGTGCTCGACTTATCCCCAGGCAACTGCTCGCGGGGGTTCGGAGACCGGCTGTTACGCAGGAGCACAACATCCAAAAGAGAGAAGATTAGGGTCTGATTGGTGCACTTTCTTAACAACCTGAGAATCGGGACCCTTCTTCCCGGATTCTGGCCCCTACCCTCCTGTAGATGGGCACCTTTTATCCTGTAGATGGGTGCTCCAGACACTGAAAACAGGTGCCATACGAGGCGCAAATTATTGTTAAATAACGATATTAACGTCCTAAAGAATCTAAACTGTCTAAAATAAATAAACTATTTGTTGCGTCCTTTTCTTCGATTTTAGGAAGTTTCGCCACGAAACCGGTCTAGGCGTACACCTACTGTGGAAAAACTTGAGAACAAGGATAGCCGCCGGGCCAAATGTTCGCTACATTCCGCAATATACGCCGACAAGGCGAACATTACCCGAGGCATCGACAGTGAATAAATCCAACCAACCCCCGCTACCGCCATATCTGAATCTGGATCCGCAAATGGCGGCGACAAAGTTACCCGATCCTATCGGCACTTCGCGATTCGCAAAAGCAGCGACGTTCTGTGCAAAGGGCCGAGAGGACCTGGCGCGCAGAGGCTACGCTCCGGATGGAGAAAAGCGTTTGCGGCGATTTTCAATCTGGGAGATCACCAAATATCTCATCCCTGTTGCACCCGCCCATCTTCGACGTGTCCTCAAGGCGAATCCCGATCTTCCTCAGGGTGAGGGAGAGGCCGGCTCCAAGTGGTTCACGTTGGAAGAAGTGCTCACCCTACGAAAGCACTTTGCGGCAGAGGGTGTCAGCACGAAGGAATATCTTCCTTATCGCCCTGATGGTTTACCCGCAAAGGTCGTCGCTGTTGCGAACTTCAAGGGCGGCGTCGGCAAGACCTCAACAGCGGCCCATCTGGCTATGTCGGCGGCTTTGGACGGCTATAAGGTTCTGGTCATCGACCTGGACAGCCAGGGATCGATGACGTCGATCCTCGGAGGGCAGGTTGCCGATGAATGGCAAACGGTGTTTCCGTTGGTTGCAAAGGACTATGCCAAGGCTGTTCAGGAGGAAAACCGGGTACGCTCAGCCTCAGGTCAGCCAGAGATCCCGCTCGACGAAACCCTGCAGGAGGCATTGACCACCCTGCCCCGCGACGTCATTCAAAAAACCCACTGGCCCAATATCGATCTGATCGGTGCGCAGCTGAACCTGTATTGGGCCGAGTTTCAGATCCCGGTTTGGCGCATGGGATTACGCAGTTGGCCCCTGTGGGATGGGTTGACCAATTTTCTTCAGGACGAAGGTATTCTGAACGACTACGACGTTGTGTTCCTCGACACTCCTCCTGCACTTGGGTACCTAACGATAAACGCTCTGGCTGCGGCGGACATTTTGTTGGTTCCTCTTGGCGCTTCATTTCTGGAATTTGATTCCACAGGCCGCTTCTTCGATATGCTCTACACTACGTTCGCCAGTATTGAAGATGGCGAGAACTCGGCGCAACGCGCGGCGGGTTTACCGGAGTTAAAGTTCGAATGGGATGTAGTACGGGCCATCATCACGCGGTTCGACGCCAGCCAGCAGACAGATATGGCCAACGTCATTCAGGCCTATTTTGGTGATTTTATGAACGCATACCGGCAGGACTATACGGCCTTGGTCGGGCAGGCGGGTGAACAAGTGAACGGCATTTACGAAGCAGACTATCGCGACTTCAACCGAGAAACTTATGTGAGGGGCCGAGAGACATTCGACCGGACCTACGCAGAATTCAAAGAGGTTCTGATCGGATGTTGGTGGCGCGATGCTCAGATGGGAGGAGAAGCAGATGGCTAAACGCAGAAGACTGACCGCCCCGGATACGGCGGAATTGGAACATCTCGAGGCGGGTTTCGCGGCGAAACCATCGATCAGCCCGTTTGAGACGACGACAACACCACCGATAGCCCAGGTCGCAGCCGAAGCCGCGTCACTGAACGGTATGGTGGCGGTTACGGATCGCGTGGCTTTGGCCCAGGATCAGGGGGACGCCGCGCGCTGGCGCGATGCCGAGAACGCAGGGCTTGTCGCGCAAAACCTGCCTTTGGATCAAATTGATGCCGACTTCATCCGGCGCGACCGTATGGTCGAAGACGAAGAGGCCATGGCCGAGCTTCTGGAATCCCTGCGTGTTCACGGTTTGCGAACGCCCATCGAAGTCACGCCCGACGGTGACGGTTTTGGCCTTATCTCCGGCTATCGTCGATTGGACGCATTTCGGCGGCTGTCAGAAACAGACCCCAGGTTTTCCCAGATACCAGCTTTTGTTCGGCAGGCTGGGACGGGGCAGGGGGCTTACGTTTCGATGGTCGAAGAGAATGAGCTTCGATCAAATCTCAGCCCCTACGAACGCGGCCGTATCGCGGTTCTTGCTGCGGGGCAGGGAGTCTTCGACACAACTGAGGCTGCCGTGGATGTTTTGTTTGCCGCTGCATCCAAAGCCAAGCGGTCAAAGGTACGCAGCTTTGCGGTTGTTCATGAGGCGCTAGGCGATCTTCTAAAGCATCCAATTGCTCTGACGGAAAAGGCAGGCCTTAAGCTTGCATCCGCCCTCCGCGATGGGGCGCAATCAAAACTTCGTCAAACTCTTGCGTCAGCAGAAGTGTCGGATGCAAAAGAAGAGTGGTCGTTGTTGGAAGCGGCCTTGAAAGATACGCCTGAACCAACCGAAACAAAGGCGCGCGGAGGGCGGCCACAAGAAGTTCAGCGATTGGCTCCGCAGATTTTGCCGGGAGGCGGAGAGATTTTGGCAGAGGTGTCATCTGGCGAAATGCGGATTCGCATCAAGGGGCGTGAACTGAGGCCCAAAGACGCGGAGCAACTGATCGAAAAAATCTCGAATTATCTGGCTTAGTTTCGTCGCGAAACCCACAGCGCCTGACGAGCTATCCGGTTCATTGATATCAATGTGGGCGCTGAAAGCTTGAAACGCTGCTTTAACCAAACGCCAGAGTAAGTTAGGTGATTATCGTGTCGTGCGCAAAATGAATGAATAATGATCATTAAATGACTGAGGCGACTTTAAGAGAGGGCTGCACCCAGAGTTCCCTGGCAACCATTATTAATGGCGCAGGTTTTCTGGGGGATTTTGTTGCGAAGTTTCTTGCTGCCCGAAGAGGTTACGTTGGATCTGCGGGTTAAGCAGCCAGTTCCGCAAATTGACGAAATGGGCAGAGTCCAGACGTGAGTTGACCTTTGCGGATCAGTTTCACGCCTCGACACCTGTGAGAGTTGCCGAAGCTGACGCGAAAGACTTGAGGCCGAGCATCGGGCGGGTTCGTCTTTTGATGAAACAGTGTTCTTACTCGACGATATCGTTCAAGTATCTCCGCCTCACCATCTCAATTCGGATCGGGCAGCCAAAGCCTTTGAGCATTTTGTTGATAGCTTTGATGCTGGAGGTGTTAGCACCGCTCTTGTCGGTCACATTCTTCCTCGGCAATCCATTTGTCTCTAAAATCCGGGTGAAGAACTTGGTCGCTACAGGTTTGTTTCGGCGTGGTGAAAGCGTAAAATCAAGCGTCTTGCGGTGTTTGTCGACGCCTCGGTAGAGATAGACCCATGCGCCAGGAGTGATCACACGGTCCTTTGCGCCTTCGCGCTGCTTCCACAATGGAGCGAAAGTACCGTGTTACCCGTGGGTTCAGCGTGGTCTGATCGACCGAAACACCTCGCTCTGCCATTATCTCTTCCAGATCGCGGTAGGAAACGCCGTGTCGAACATAGAGGAACACTGCGAATAGGATCACATCTTTTAGATATTGTGCACCTTTGAAGGAAATCATGAGCTGGCTTTCGACTTGATACGACCGACAGTCATTCACTCGCTAATTCCGAAAGCGTTAATGGCCGAAAGTTTGGAATAGAACCCTGCCAAGTCGTCCGCACATGAATTGAACATAGCGAAACAGGGGGACCGTTTGAGGAGCTTTTTTGCTAAGTCATTGGAGGGGCTGGACGAGGGGGTCAATGCCAGCCCCTCAACAAGGGGTACACAGAGTGGTGTTTGTGTTCCGTTAACTGACGTCTAGCACCCGGTGGTGATACGTGTAATTGGGGGAACCCCTTAGTGTGTCAAATTTCTGCGAAACGATTGGTTTCCGAAAAAGAAACGGTGAGTTTCGCAAGGAATCATGGACACAATTTTGCCGCAATGCGATACGTTCTGTGTGGGTGGCACGTCTTGATTTTAGTACGTACAGTTTTTCAACTGGTTTTCGAGGGGGTTGTGAGTGCGGCGTGTCGCCCCGCGTTTCTCTAGCTCCATCAGCAAAATTGTTTGAATGGTTGCCGCAACGTCAAGCAAATTGGGCGTCTCTCTTCAGAAAACAGACACAATTCTAACCCGCGCATTGTGTATTGGGAAGAAGCGACGCGTCTTGAAATGAGGTTTACGATTTCAACGAGGGGGTACGAGTTTGGCGCGTCGCACCTCTTCAATCAGCCACTTGTATTACCCCGGTAATGCTGGCACTCGGTTTCAAGGTGTGAATGGCGGGCTCGTCGGCATCTCAGAAATTGCAAACCTTGCTGATGAGTGTCTGCTACCTGCTGCCAATCGAGATGCTCACAGAGAACAGCAGTGGCGAGGCCACAGTGATCATTCGTAGCTGTGCAGCGTGCAGTTTCTCAGACGAATTCCAAATGCGGACTGGCAACAACTGCTTCCTGAGTTTTTTACTTGGGTTTATGGGTCAAACGTTCTAAGGAGGCCTCATAGTCTATAGGAGAGCCTGCTATGAACACTCGTTTCATCAGCGGCTTTGCCCTGACGCTTGCAGCAACCGTGACATTTCTCACGCCAGCAACATCCGCAAAGGCCGAAGCCGTAACCCTAACCGACATTGCTGGTCGTCAAGTGACGCTTGACGAGCATCCCGACAAAATCATTCTTGGCGAAGGCCGGATGATGTATGCGATTGCGGCGATCACAGACGGCAACCCGTTCGATCAGATTGTCGGCTGGAAAGACGATCTGGTTCAGTATGACCCGGATGCGTTTCGCAAATTCGAAGACGTTTTCCCGGTAGATACGCAGCGGATGATCAATTTTGGTAACCCATATGCCGGCGACTTCAGCATTGAGGCCGTGCTCGAAGCAGATGCTGATCTTGTTCTACTTGACAGCGGCAACCTCTTCAAAGCGGAAGAAACTGGACTGATTGATAAGCTGGACAAGGCTGGTGTGCCTGTTGTGTTCATCGATTTTCGCCGCAATGCAACCGAAAATACAGTGCCCTCGCTGTTGATCCTCGGACGCATCTTGGGCGAGGAAAAAGGCGCGGCCAAGTTTATCGATTTCTACATTTCTGAGATGAAAAAAGTCACTAATGTAGTCGATCAAATCCCGGCCGAGGAGCACCCATTGGTGGTCCTTGAGAACGCAGCAGGTTGGCAACCAGACTTCTGTTGCTGGTCTTTTGGGCCTTATAACTATGGCCGCTTCGTGGAATTGGCAGGTGGCAAGAACTATGCCTCAACGCTGGAGAATGCCTACTCTGTAAGCCTGTCCATGGAAGGGGTAATCGATGCCGACCCTGATCATGTGATCGGTACAGGGGCCAACTGGGCTGAAGCCAAACCAGAAGTGACTTCTACATTGCTTGGGTATGAAGGGGATCCGGCGGTGAATGCCGAGAAGATCGCCGCCCTTGCGGCACGTCCGGGCTTTGCTGAATTGCGAGCGGTCAAAGATGGAAATTACCACTCAATCTACCATCAATTCTACAATTCTCCATATCACTTCGTGGCTATTCAGCAGATCGCCAAGTGGCTCTATCCAGAGGATTTCGAGAACCTCGATCCACAAGAGACGTTCGAAAGGCTGCATGACGAGTTCATGCCTTATGAAGCATCCGGCCAGTTCTGGCTGAGCGCTGACAAATAAGAAAAGAGGATCCGCCGTACTTTGGACGGCGGGTCATCCGCGAATGACAGATATCTCCAATTCTCCAAGCGTTGACACAATTGTCGGCGGATATCGCAAACGCGCGGTCTTGCGCGTCGCGCTCGTCGCGGCGGCTGCCTTGATCTTGTTTACAACGGTCGTGATAGATGTAGTTACCGGCCCGGCTGATCTGAGTTTCTGGCGCGTTGTCCATGTGATCTTCGATCCTTCTGTGGCGACAGCGAAAGAAGAGGTCATCATTTGGGATCTGCGATTGCCCATTGCGATGATGGCCATCGTGGTTGGTGCCATGCTGGGTGTTTCAGGTGCCGAGCTTCAGACGATCCTGAACAACCCGTTGGCCGAGCCCTTCACTTTGGGCCTTTCGATGGCAGCAAGCTTCGGTGCTGCGGTTGCCATCGTACTGGGCTGGTCTGTCCTGCCCGGTGTTGGCGCTTTGTTTGTGACGGTGAACGCGTTTTTCTTTGCAATGGCCGCCTCGCTTTTGCTGTTTTTTGTCACGCGCCTGCGCGGCGCAGACCCCGAGACGATGATCCTGATGGGCATTGCGATGATGTTTACCTTCAACGCTTTGCTGGCCTTTCTTCAATACGGCGCCTCAGAGCTGCAACTTGCGCAACTTATCTTCTGGCAATTGGGCTCACTGGCTCGTGCAACCTGGCCTAAGGTCGCCATCTGCGTCGCGATCCTCGCAATCGTCCTGCCCTATTTCCTGAGCCGCTCCTGGGCCTTGACCGCATTGCGGATGGGGGAAGACAAGGCTGCTGCCCTTGGCGTTAACGTCAACACGCTTCGGCTGATGGTGCTTGCTGGCGTGTCCTTACTGTCGGCGGTGGCAGTGTCATTTGTCGGCGCGATCGCCTTTGTCGGTCTCGTCGCGCCGCATATTGCACGCATGATAGTCGGTGAAGATCAGCGTGGGTTCCTCCCGCTTTCGGCACTTGTCGGAGCGCTGATCCTGTCGGGTACGTCGATTGCGTCCAAGGCGATCACGCCGGGCGTTGTGTACCCGATTGGAATGATCACATCGCTGATCGGGGTTCCGTTCTTCGTCAGCCTGATCCTCAGCCAACGCAAAAGGCACTGGCAATGATGCTGGAAGCCAGAGACCTGAATTTTGCTTACGGCGCTCGCCCGATACTAAGAGACGCTGGCTTTGCACCGTTAAAACCCGGCCAGATGACCGCATTGATTGGGCCGAATGCGTCGGGCAAGTCCACTTTGTTTCGTGTGATCGCTGGACTGCTGAAAGCCGAAGGAACGGTTGCCCTTGGCGATACTGACCTTGCGACATTGTCGTCCAAGGCACGGCTCGCCCGCGTTTGCTTCATGCCACAGTTCTTCGCGGCCAATGCAGCGCTGACCGTTTTTGATGTCGTGATGATGGCGCGGAAGAACCTGAGCGGCTGGCGCGTTACTTCAGAAGACATGGAAGCCGTTGGGCAAGCCTTGCACGACGCTCAAATTGGCCATCTTGCCGAGGCATATATCAGCGAGTTGTCTGGTGGGCAGGCGCAGATGGTCTCAGTCGCCCAAGCGTTGATCCGAGACTCCGAAGTCTATCTCTTTGACGAGCCGACCTCGGCGCTCGACCTGAACCATCAGCTACGGGTGCTGAGCCAGATTCGAGAAGCCATTGCCAAGCGCAACGCCATAGGTATCGTGGCGCTACACGACCTGAACCTCGCCTCGCGGTTTGCCGATCATCTGATCCTGTTGCGACAGGGGCGAGTTCTGGCCGAGGGTCCGCCTGACGAAATCCTGCACCGCCCGGAAATCGGCGAGACCTATGGCGTTGATATTCACATTACCACTGGCCCGAAGGAGGATCTTGTCGTTCATGCCTACTCCCACGTTTGATCGATGGACATTCACCCTGTCACTGGGTGCTTTGGCCACCGCGACTCCACTTTTAGCGGCAACAAACGCAACGAAGGATACCACAGCGGATCATACCGTGATGATGCTCAACGCCGACTGCAACAACGCCAACGTCGTCAATGTGTTCGAGCCTGCCATTCTGCATATGAATCCGGGCGATAGCGTACAGTTTCTGGCCACCGACCCCAGCCATAACTCGACGTCCAAGCGTGGCATGATCCCCGATGGTGCTGAGCCCTGGAATGGAGCAGTGGACGAAGCGTTGGTGATCACCCTTAGAGTGTCCGGCATCTACGGCTACATCTGCCTGCCACACTATGATTGGGGAATGGTTGGGCTGATCGTTGTGGGTAGTGACCTGTCTAACCTCGCGCAGGTCAAAAAGGTCCGTCACCCCGGCGATGCCCGCAAGAACTTCCGCGCCTTGCTCAAGCAGCTTGAAGAAGAGGCGGCGTAAGATGAACAGTCTTATCGATACCTGGTCAAAAAAGCCGTCTGAAGAAGATAGTCTGACCGAAGAACACGCCTGGATCTGGCGCGAGATGATCAAGTGCATACCGAATCCCGATCTATCGACGGCCCGGGTATTGGATGTCGGCTGCAATCAGGGCGGTTTCTGCGCATGCTTTACGATACGAGACCGTTTGCGTCGGGCATGGGTGTCGATCTCGCAAGAGACAGGGTGGCATTGGCCAACGCTGCCTAGGGTGACCGCCCATTGGCGTACCTAGCAACGGACATGCTATCGGAAACCGGAGGTGGCTTCGATCTGGCCTTCAGTCACGAGGTGATCTACCTGATCGAAGACTTTGAGGATCATGCCCGGCAAGTTGCTTCGGTCCTAAAACAAGGCGGCCACTAAGACGCTGTTACATGCTGTCACGCAGACAGCGCATAATGGTCGGCCTGGCGTCCAAAGATCTCGGCGTTTTCCAATATCCCTGTACCGAACCATTCCGTCTCCGATATTGCAATTGCGTTTAGAACAGCAGGCCTCGACGTTGCGATCAGCCGGTTTTGGCCAATGCCTTCATTCCCACAGAGCCGCCGACGGATTACTTTCCCAACGATATCAAACGTCTGGAGACCTACTCCCGATGGAAGCTCTGTTTTAGGTGCAAAAAATCTAAAAACCTCTCCAAAACAGGCACTTGCTCGATCGCCGCTTTGTCGCGTGTCTTGGAAACTGCAAAGCTCGGTGTTTAAGGCCGGGTTTGAGCCCTAACCGGTCATTCCAATACAATCTGGATCCAGCAGGTGCAGTCGGCGGGTCACAGCCCGAACTCGAAATCCACTTGAGTTCAGGGATTGAAGCGCGGATCAAGCAGATTCGCCGAAAAACAAGCTAGGCGTTTTCAACACCAATTGTGTCGTGCAATTCTGCCATTGAAAGCAAAACTCAAACTACAGATTTCGTGTACCATCCCGTTAGGGGTTCCATAGTTTGGGAATACCTAAACCAGAAACCCGATTTTGCAGTGCGTCAATGTAGGCCGCCATTTTGTGGTTTAGACCCCTTGCCGGATTTTGGTGAATGAGAATTCTGCTTTGCCCCATGCGTTCAAAGCCTCGGGGGAAACGGCATACGATGTCGTCGTTTCTACAAATTGAAAGGGACAGGTTTTCGAACTGGGTCGACGATCCCGATTTCCGGATCCTGGGTGCTGCAAAACCAATTGAAGGTTTGGACCAGATTGTTGACAGGATCTGTGCAGAAGCCGCACCCAGAGAATGTCCAACAATCAACTTGGGCCAGTTATCCGGGTTCGATCCGATCCACTTATTTATATGGTTCGCATGGGTGAAAAACCCCTGGTGCCAGACAATTCCAGTTCCGGCCGTAACAGTATTTTTGTCCGCCTTTCGGTCACGTTTTCTCAATCTAAGCGACAGGCGCGGCATGCCGACATTTAACAGGCGCAGATTGAACCTGGCATAATCCCAAAATGAGTTGCTGCCTGGAACCAGCAAACACTTGTTGTTGAGCATGTAGGCTTCTACGCCTTTCTTTGGACACTGGCTTTCGATCCAGAGACCGTGTTGATCTCTCAGTGTTTCATTGACCGCTTTGAGGCCCCTTTTCTTCACCGTGTATGCAATTTTCACAAGTTCGGCAGCTGATGAAATCGAACAATCCAGGATTGAACACTGCGCATTCAGAGCGGCCCGTGTTTTTCTGCCAACAATGCCGTCTGCTTCCAACTGCATGCGCTTTTGAAAGATCACGATTGCATTTTTCGTGTTGGGCCCGGGAATTCCATCAACGGTATCCGAGTAACACCCCAAGTCTTTCAGTTGAGTTTGAACATGGCTCCAATCCAAATGCATCGCAGCGGCCGCCTTTCATAATCCTCATCAATTCATAATGTTACCCACTTCCCACTCATTTTCAACACTGAGAAAAGAGGCCTACTTTGCCGCCCTCCAATGTCTCTGCGACAAGGATATACTTGTCTATCGATCACATCTTGGCCAAGCTTACCGACGCGAGAAGAATGTTGAAGGAATGGGGAACTCACGCATGAAGCGAAGTCTCGCTGCAGTATTGGCCGCAGATGTCGCTGGCTATTCGAAGTTGCTTGGTCAAGACACCGAGAAAACCCTCACGTCACTCAGACGGCTTCGAACAGAAGTGTTTGGCCCGACAGTGGCGTCTCGGCGCGGCAGGGTGGTCAAAAGCATGGGAGACGGCTGGATTGTTCTGTTTGAGGCAGCTTCTGATGCTGCAACCTGCGCGCTGCAAATTCAGGATCTACTTTCAAAAAACCTAAGCCCTCAAGCTCCAAATATGCAACTCCGACTAGGCGTGCATCTTGGTGACGTAGTCGAGGAAGAAGAAGATGTTTTTGGCGATGGAGTGAATGTCGCAGCCCGGCTCGAACAAATCGCTGCTCCTGGAAGTATTGTGATCTCCGACGCTGTATTCGGCAGCCTTGATGGCACACTCAGACCGTCGTTTGACGATGCAGGAGAACATGATCTAAAAAATATTTCCAGACCGGTGCGTGTGTGGACACGAGGATCCCTCCCGGGCCAGAAAGCATCGGATCCTGGTACTTCTCAACGGCCTCAGATTGTAGTTCGCCGCATAGAGACATCTGATCCGCGAGATGAGGTCAGAGAACTCTCTGATGCCCTCACCGGCGACTTGATGACCTATCTTGGCGCAACGCACTGGCTTTCCGTAACCGCAACAGAGTCGGCTCGTCATTCCTATGTTTTATTGGGGCGTATACGCGCCAGCGGCACCCGCCTTCGGTTAGAGATAAAATACACTGATCCGGACGGCGTCGAGCTTTGGTCCACTAAAATTGACGGCGACATGGACAACGCATTTGACTGGCAGGATGAAACGGCGGAATTGCTGGTTAGCCAAGTCATGACTGCGACGTTTGATCGAGAGCGTGTGAAACTCGACAAGTTAACGATTGAAGACATGACCGCCAGCCAATGTGAATTGCGTGGGCAATTGGCTATAGATCGACTGGATCCGGACGCCTTTGCGTCAGCTTTGGAGTACTCAAGTGCGGCAATTCGAAAAGATCCTTCGTTGCCGCACCCGTTCGCCCTGGCCCTTGTAGCGTTTTTGTCCGCGACTGTGATGGGGTACGAGCGCGTTGCACAGAAGTACGCCACATCGGTGCCATCATGGTGTTCTGCAGCCGCACCACTCGCCGAGAACCATTCCCTTTTGCGTCTTGCGCTTGGCGTCACAACCTATTCGCAGCATCGAGAACCAGCCATTCTGCGGTCAACGGTAGAATATGCTCTACGGCAATCCTCGTCTGACTTCGTAACACTGGCTCTGAGCGGATGGTCGTATGTCTGGATAGGAGATAACACTGCGGCTATAGATTGTTTTAAGAAAGCCGATGTTTTGGGTGGCAAAAGCCCTTGGGCCTTGTCGATCAGGGGTGGGCTGGCAATGGCGACGCTTCAGGCAGGCAACGATGAAGCGGCAATAAAACTAGCCAAAGATGGTTTAAGTCTGAGTGTTGGATACGCTACCCTCTATCGAGTATTGGCCGCAGCCCAAGCGCAGCTAGGTCGTTGGGGCGAGGCAACGGAGGCCGTGAATACTGCGCTTCGTCTGCATCCAAATGACAACATCTCCTCAATATTGGCGCGTAACGTATTTGCGATCGAAGGCGGGGAAAATCGCTACATCTCGGGGTTACGGAAGGCCGGGATGAAAGAATAGGCAGGCTAATCCAAACATCTGGATTTGAAGTTGCCTAGGGCCGGGATTCATAACCAGTAGCTGACGGTTGCTGCGAGTTCGATCGCTGATAGGCAAACCTTGGGGCAGCGGTCATATCGTGTTGCCACACGCCTCCTATTCTTGAGCCTGCCAAACGTGATCTCGATGCGGTCTCGCCGCTTGAATCTGCGCTTGCTGTACCTGATTGGCGCTTTGCGTTGCTTTCGGCCGGGGACGCAGGCGCGTAAACAAGTCAGAATGTCATGCGATGAATCCAGGGTCGTTTGCGGCACTGGGCGAAATGACATCTCTTGGTCGTGCGGAGTATAAACGTGTCTTCTGAAGTGGCACGGTATAGGGTCACACAAACCAATGTAGGGGGCGTTGCGGCAACGGCGCACTCATGACGGATGGGCGGGGTATGCTATGCCGACGGAGAGGATGCGGGGGCGGCTGAAATCGCCTCTGGCGACGCTTTGGACTGTCGATGGCACCTAGGGGGTCCGGTGCAGGCATTTAGAGATCCCAGCGGCTAAATCTCGGCTCAAGCGGGCCAGGTACTGTAGTAATAGGATAGGCGTGAGTATCAGTGACATGGTAGCGGAAGTGTTACAGACGACACTCAAAGCGAAGTCGGGATTATGGTTGAAGGCCCAATCATGCGAAACGCAGTGACATCTCACCCAATTTTGCCTTTGGTCCTCAACCCGCCTCCCAATGGTTGGCGAGCCGGACGGCCAGATCGGTCTTTTGCTTGGACGGGTCCACATGATAGAGTGCCTGTACCAGCTCGACGGTCGAGCTACACACGGTTCGATGCTGAAAGCTCGGGAATAAGGAAACGCTCCGCGCTGATGGGCATGGAGTTTAGCCAAAAAATGTGCCGCAATAGTCTTTAGAAGTGCTCAAAACAACTTCTAGTCGAAGTTTATTGTCGGGATGCAATCATCGCTATAGAATTCAGGGCTTACATTCGCTGAATACACGAGGCTCCTATGCAACTCAAATACTCTGCAGTCACCTTGGCATTCCTTGCGGCCTGTGATGTTCCTCCTCCCACTCCAGAAGAAGCAAAACAGCAAGTGCAAACACAACAACAGCTTCAAGATCTTCAGCGGCAAGGTCAAGACGATTTGTATCGACAACAACTGGAACTTGATTGTTTCGATGGGGATCAAAAGGCCTGTGACAATCAACAGAAACTCCAGGAAATAGATGCGGCTGGTGATGCACTGGAAGGGGTGGCCGAAGCTTCTAGTGCGGGTGGTTGAGCCATTAATCATATTCGCAATCCAACGGGCTCAGAGTCCGGTTTGGGTCGTTTCTATATAATGGAACAAACAAGCCAGCCAAACACGAAGAAGAAGCAGCGACTTAATCCAAGGCAATGGCCAGCTGGCTATTGAGCTGGTAGTATCAGGCTCAGATTTCTGAAGGTCAAAAGAGCCGCAAACAATCATCCAGGTTTTTCAGCTCATGGAGAATTCCAGGCTGCTGTAATGTTCTGACAATCGCAAAAACTAATCCAAACCCTGCTTGAAACGTACACTAAGTGTCAGGTGTTTCTAGGAGGTCGCCGTGCTTCGTTTATTCATACTTGCAACAGCAATTGGCTTTGTTGTAGCTGGTCCGCTTCAGGCCGGGATTCAGGTGCGGTTCATAGAAGGTGCGCCAAAGGATCAGTTTGTCTTCAAAAATCTGGGAAGTTGCGACCTCGAAGCCTCGATCCTGAGCCTTGATCTTGCAGGCTCTTCGGGTCGTTTGATCTTTGACGTCTCCGGCACCGGAGCAGGTGTTGAGGTGTTCCAGCCATTTGAGCTCATCGACGGAGCAGACTCCTTACGGGAACTGCCGTCGGTTGTGGATGGGCAAACCTCGGTTGAGCTTCAGATCGTGTCGCTCAAGGTTGGCGACAGCATAGCCTTTACCATCGATGTTGATGATACGATCGGTCAACGCGAGATCACTGTAAGCGGCACAGAGATCGTTGGTGCACAGGTGTTCTATGAGAAAGATGGTCAAAGCAGTACAGCGGTTTTTTCTTCTGAAGCCCAGACAATGGTAACAATTCCAGACTGCTGACGATCAACCGTGTAGCTGCGTTGCAAGTATGGGGCGTTAGAAATGACAAAACTGTCGATACGCTTTGGCTTTCTGGTGCTCGTGCTTGGCGGAGGTATCCTAATTGGTCTAATGACAGCGCCAGGTGAGTGGTACGCTAACCTTGCAAAACCGATTTTCAACCCGCCCAATTGGATCTTCGGGCCGGTCTGGTCTGTGCTTTACGTCCTGATTGCATGGATTGGCTGGCGGCAGTTCGAGGTGGACAAACGCTCGGTTGCAATGAGGCTTTGGTGGGCACAATTGGGACTGAATTTCCTCTGGTCCCCGGTTTTCTTTGTGTTGCAGCTGCCTTGGGTCGCCCTTTTGATCATTCTTGCGCTGTTGAGTGTCATTATCGCGTTTATCCGCAACGTGAGCGCGTCGGATCGGGTGGCGACGTTTGCTTTCCTGCCCTATCTGGCTTGGGTGACCTTTGCATCCACCCTGAACTTATCGATTTCGATACTGAACTGAGGCCGAGGACGCCTTCTTGCGCAACCAAACGTGTTCATCTGGACCGCAGCACGAAGAGATCTACGTCGTCCCACTTCATCCAATCAAGACGCGAGGATACAACAATTGCAAGTCGTCTGGTTCAAACGCGACCTACGTGTGCAAGATCATCGGGCGCTTGCTCGGGCCGCGCTGCAGGGGCCCGCATTGCCGATCTACGTCGTCGAACCAGAGCTTTGGCAACAACCGGATGCATCCGCCCGGCACTGGGGCTTTGTTTCAGAAACACTTGGTGAGTTAAGAGCCGATCTTGCCCGGCTTGGGCAACCTTTGATCGTGCGTATTGGGCCTATTGTCGACGTTCTTGAAGACTTGAGACAGAGCGGATTTCTGCAAGCGCTTTGGTCTCATGAAGAGACTGGAAACGATTGGACATATCAGCGCGATCTGCAAGTCGCCGCTTGGTGTCGCGAACAGGGGGTGCCTTGGACCCAGGTGCAAAACCACGGCGTTTCGCGCAGGCTTGGTTCGCGGGATGGATGGGCTGCGCGTTGGGACAGCATCATGGCTGAACCTATAAGCCAGCCGCCAGTTTTGCAGCCTATCAATCTGGAACCCAGGCATATCCCGACAGCACGAGATCTTGAGCTTTCCCACGATCCTTGCCCGCATCGTCAGCCTGGCGGCAGACGGGCAGGGTTGGAGCGCCTTTCGAGTTTTCTGAACGATCGTGGGGAACGCTACCAGCGTGCAATGTCCAGCCCCGAAGAAGGCGCACAGGCGTGTTCACGGCTGTCTCCGTACCTTGCGTGGGGTGCCGTTTCGATGCGTGAAGTGGCACAAGCCTGCGACAGGCGTCGCAGGACGCTGCCCCGCGGGGCACAAAACTGGCAAAGGTCTTTACGCTCGTTTTCCGGTCGGCTGCACTGGCATTGCCACTTTATCCAAAAGCTCGAAGACGACCCTCGGATCGAGTTCGAGAATTTGCATAGGCTGTATGACGGCCTGCGCCCCAAGACCCCGAGCGCCGAGCTTTTGCACGCCTGGAGCGACGGCGAAACAGGGTATCCGTTTCTCGATGCCTGCATGCGGTCCCTGCGCGCGACGGGATGGCTCAATTTTCGGATGCGGGCTATGGTCATGGCCACCGCCAGCTATCACCTGTGGATGGATTGGCGCACACCGGGGCTGCATCTGGCGCGTATGTTCACCGACTATGAACCCGGCATTCACTGGAGCCAGGTCCAGATGCAATCGGGTACGACGGGTATTAATTCAGTACGTATCTACAACCCTGTCAAACAAGGCTATGATCAGGACCCGAGTGGTACCTTCATCCGAAAGTGGCTGCCGGAACTGGCCAGCATTCCCGACCAGTACATCCATGAACCCTGGAAGGCCGAGGCGGTATCAGGCGTGATCGACCGTCACTATCCAACCCGTCTTTTCGACCATCTCGCCGCAGCGAAAGCCGCGCGCGAACGTGTTTGGGCAGTGCGCCGGGCCCCCGAATTCCGCGCAGAAGCGCAGGCGATCTTGGCCAAACACGCCAGCCGCAAGACTTCGCGTCAAAAGCGAGTACGGAGGTCGACCAAAACACCTTCGGCTCAATTGAGCCTTCCTTTCGGAGATGCCCCATGAAAATGCGTAGAAAATCCCAACTGCTGCAGAAAACCTGCTCTACGTGCGGGCGCCCCTTCGCGTGGCGCAAGAAGTGGGCGAAGGTTTGGGATGAGGTGCGCTATTGCTCGGATCGGTGCCGGCGGCGCTCATGAGTGGCATGTCTCCTGGCCAATCTTCGAAAAACGAAGGCCTTAGTCGGCCTGATACTTAAGTGAACGTGCGAGCCTAACCATGCCCTCAGCCACAATCCTACTGCCCAATCAGCTTTTCGCCGAGCATCCTGGTTTGGCAGAGCCTCCGGACCGGGTGGCTTTGTTTGAGGACCCGCTGTTTTTTGGCGATGCCCAATATCCGATGCGGATGCACAGACAAAAGCTCGGGCTCCATCGCGCTAGCATGGCGCGATACCATCAGGATTTGATCGCCAAGGGCATCAATGCCGAGATTTATCCCTATGAAATGCGAAAGGATGCGTGCCTGCGTATGTTTCGGCTGCTCGCCAGCGACGGGATTGAACGCGTGGTGATGGCAGACCCTGTTGATTTCATCGCGCAAAGGCGGTTGGAAAAGGCCGCGAGCGTTGTGGGCGTTACGTTAGACATACGCCCATCCCCCGGCTTTCTGAACGCGCGTGCCGATAACACAGCATGGATGAGGGGTCGAAAACGGTGGTTCATGGCCGAATTCTACAAAAGCCAACGCCGCCGCCTGGATGTGTTGATGAATGATGACCAACCGGTTGGTGGCCGGTGGAGCTTTGACGAGGACAACCGCAAAAAGGTTCCCAAAGCTTTGCTAAACAGCCTGCCTTGGGTTGATTGGCCAATGCCAGACGCGATTGACCGCGCGGCACAAGAGCAAGTACGCGAAGAGTTTCCAGACGCGTTGGGAGCGCTGGACGAGTTTTATTACCCGACGTCTCACAAAGCGGCTGGGGAGTGGTTGCAGCAATTCCTGGAACGGCGCTTTGACCGTTTCGGTGATTTTGAGGATGCCATCGTCGAAGGGGAAAGCTGGCTTTGGCACGCTGTTCTGACACCCGCCCTGAATGTCGGCCTGTTGACGCCAACGCAAGTAATTGCGGAGACACTTTCGTATGCGCAGGACCGAGATATCCCTCTCAACTCGGTCGAAGGCTTTGTCCGCCAGATCATTGGCTGGCGCGAGTTCATGCGTGCGACATATGAAGACCTCGGCGTACAGATGCGCACCTCCAATCACTGGGGCCACCGCCGCAGAATGCCGGCATCTTTCTATACCGGCACAACCGGTATCGACCCGATCGACGATACGATCCGACGCATTCTGAAAACCGGCTATTGCCACCATATCGAGCGCCTGATGGTCTTGGGCGGCTTCATGTTTCTTTGCGAGATTGACCCGGAAGAGGTCTATCGCTGGTTCATGGAGATGTTCGTGGACAGCTATGATTGGGTCATGGTCCCCAACGTCTATGCCATGAGCCAAAATGCCGACGGCGGGCTTATCACCACTAAACCCTATTTTTCCGGCTCAAATTACGTCCGGAAGATGAGCCATTGGGGTAATGGGCCTTGGGCGGAGGTCTGGGACGGGTTGTATTGGCGATTTATCTTTAAGCACCAGAATGACCTTGCCCGAAACCCGCGCTGGTCAATGATGTGCAGAACAGCTGCGCGGATGGATCCGGGTACAAAAGAGAAGCACCTGAATGCGGCCAACGCGTTTTTGGGTCAGTAGCTCTGAATGCTTGCTTTGCGCCCAATTTGAAGTTTTCGCCACTAGAGGGAACTTAAGGGGGCGACTAACAATGTCCGCTTTGGAGAATGCAGCGCTGCAGAGACCATTGACTGAGCGAACCGCGGCTTTGGGCCGTCGTGGATCGGCGAACACATGATAAGACATTGATTGCGCTGCCTCCGATATTCGGAGCGGTTTCCCCATGGACGAACCGGTGTTCACCCGTAGCGAATGACACCGAAGCGTCCAGATCGCATAAGTGAACTGACCATCACGACGCGGCTTAAGTGCACCTGCCGACGCATTAGGGTTCTAAGAGTGATCTTTGGCCCGTCACCCAACCATGCTGACAAAATATACCCCCGCTACCATCATCACCGCGCCAGCGATCTTAGCGAAAGTCAGTTGTTGTGGCACTATCCCGAAAACCCCGATCTGTCCAAATGCTAGACCCGCGAGGATCTGGCCCGTCACAACCAGCACGACGAACGCGCCCAATCCAATTCTCGGGATCAGGACGGACGATCCGATGATCAACCCAGCGCTCATTACGCCCGCGATCAGAAGAACCGGGGGATTTGCGTGAACTTCCCGAAATCCGCTAGTCGGCTGCCCGAGGAAAACGCGATAATCACGGAGGATACAAAGGCTATTGCGAAGAACGGTAGGTTTGCCAGAGGTGCCGAGCCCAGGATCTGAGCAGACTTAGAAATCATCGGAAAGTAAATTGCTACAATGGCGCCGAGCGCAAATCTGAGTGATAGGTTTTGCGGTGTTATGGACTGTCCCCCCAACAGTACGTTGTTTGCGATGCTCCGATCGTGGCGCAGTGCCGGATGTAATCACACACTGATCTAGACACGTCTTTTGCCGCAAGTGTTTACCGCTTAGCGATATCGCGACCTTGGGCCATAGATCACCTACCGCTGCAAGGGCCGTGGCTCAGTGGACAAAGAACATAGTTAAGTCGGCTATCGGATTGCGCCGTGCAGCGACCCGTAGTTCTGTCCGCAACGTGCCAATTCGCTAGATCGATAGCATTTCCGGGGCAGCGATTGTTGGGCATGCGGGCTGCGCTCGCAGTATATAGATTCATCGGCCAAAGGCGGCATCGGGCCGCCCTTTATGATCGATACTTCGGGGCTGATCCGGACGCTGCGAGATGGATAAATGTCCGTGGCTGCGAGCACTGCTAAGCACAACGCATCGGTGAGGCAATCAGAAGGCCCAGCTGAACCCCGTCGCCTCTTCCGACACATTCCAGAGCTTTGCCATGACCGTCTTATCATAAGCATGAGGATTTAGCGTGCCTTTCCCAACCGGTCCGCCCGTTTGCATCAACCCCGTGGGGCCATAGAGCGCACGCTGTTCCAACCCGTCCTCGGTCGCGCACATAATTTCTGGGTAAGCACCTTTCTCGGCGGTTTGAACCAGCGGCGTCTTACTCATAAGCCACCACGCCATCCGCGTCAGGACACCGCCACTCGTGCTGATCAATGATGTCGCGGAGGCGCCGGGGTGGCAAACGTAGACCTGGACACCCTTGCCTGTTCCCTCAAGGCGATCCTGCAACTCATAGGCAAACATCATCTGTGCCAGCTTACTCTGGCTGTAAACAGGGTTGGCGCTGTAGTTCTTGTCCCAATTCATGTCGTCAAACTGGATGGTTTTGATCCCCAAGTTGTAGCCCAGGCTGGCGACAACTACGATGCGGCCTTTACTGGCTTCGATCCTGTCAAACAACATCCCACAAAGCATGAAATGACCGTAGTGGTTCGTACCAAGCTGGCTTTCGAAACCATCAACGGTCAATTTCTGTGTTGGCACTTGTGCGATAGCTGCGTTGCAGATCAGCGCGTCGATTTGCGGAATAGTTTTGATCACCTCTTCTGCCGCAGCGCGCACGCTTGTAAGATCAGACAGATCCATACGCACAAAACTTACATCAGCATTTGCGCCAAACTCTGTTTTCAGTTCCTTGACAGCGGTGGTTGATTTGTCTGCGCTGCGGTTCAGCATCACCACCTTTGCGCGTTTTGACAGAAAGGTGCGCGCGGCCTGGAAACCAGCACCTGCGTTGGCACCGGTTATTACGTAGGTTTTGGCTGCGAGTGATCCGAGGCGCTCTGGCGTCCAACCTCTCGGTCCAAATGTTGTATCTGCCATGGTGTCTCTCCTTACAGCGCCGGTACGGTAGTTGCGCGGCGCATGTTGGTGTCTTAAAAATATACGTATCTCTCACCGACTCTCAAAAATAGGCTGGATCGTCGCGAATACTTGCCTGATTGTATCATTTGGGTTGTCAGTGTGGGTTCTGCCGAACTAGATTAGCCACATGTGCAAAGAACGTATCAAACAACTTATCGAGCGCCGCACTGATCAAGAGGGTTTGACGGAAACCGGCATTCAGGGCGTGCGCTTGTTTCGGGCGACAGAAGCAATCCCTTGTGTTCCGGCGGTGTATGAGCCCAGTGTCGTTGCCATCGTCAGCGGTTCTAAGGAGGCCGTTCTGGATGGCCACAGATACATCTACGACGACAGCCAATACTTGTGCTGCCCAATGTCGATGCCAGTGAAAGCCGGGACGCCTGCTGCATCAATTGATGACCCACTCTATGGTGTTTTCATTTCGTTGAGCCAGCGGGTCATGACGGAGCTGGCGCTAGAGATGGAAAATGTGGGCGGCGCACTCCCTACAGTCAAAGGTGGCTTGCGCGCGCAGGGGATCAGACTGGCAAAGTGGGATGAAGGTTTCTCCGATGCGCTGCTGAGGTTGTTGATGCTTGAGGCAAATCCAATGGACGCGGCAGTTCTTGGGGACGCCAGGTTGCGGGAACTCTACTATGCGATCCTTCAAGGCGAGGCGGGCAAGTTTGCTCGGCAGGCTTTTGGTGCCGGTAACGCCATTGCGCGATCCATCGCGCATGTGTCATCTCATTTGGATGCGCCCATTTCGATTGATGACATGGCGTCCCGTGCGGGCATGAGCCGCGCCGTGTTTCATCGCAAGTTCAAACAGGTCACAACAATGGCCCCGATCCAATTTGTGAAGTCAATGCGCCTCAACAACGCTGCCATGAAGATTGCAGCGGGCATGACCGTGAACGAAGCGGCAATCGACGTGGGGTATGTAAGCCCGTCTCAATTCAGTAGAGAGTTCAAGCGTATGTATGGGCAGTCACCACGGCAGTGGAGCAGCGGCCATCAGGTTGCGATTGGAAGTGCATGATCGGTGGCGATGTCTGCGCATTCTGTGAGTTCGCCCTGCAACAGATTTCGCGCCGACGGTGAACGTCTGCTATGCGGGCTGCAACCGCAGCATAGAGATGACATGGTCAACGGCGGCAATGGGCCGTTCCCATCCGAGCCAGGTAGGCCTGCCAGCAAGATGCTGCGCTTTTTCCGATGACCGCAGTGAGCCCGAGGCAGACATTGATGCCTCCTGAACTTACCCGATGACCTGCAGAAACTACCAGATGACTGATTAGAGCCCGAAGTTTCAGATGCTGCGTCTTTAACGAATGTTAGCTCTCGGACTACGCAGCGATTACTGTAAATTCGAGCAGCGCCAACACAGACCCTTTGCCCAGACGTGCTTTGGTTTCAATTGTCGCTTCTGACCTACGATCCTGCCCGTGTTCCAGGTTGGTCGAAGCGCGCGAATGGTAGGTAAGTTCGGTGTTTCCATGACTGGTCGTCCGATCCGCCATGCCCTTCCACGACAACAACCCGGCGTTGACAGATCGCCATATCACGAGATGGTGCGTTGCATTCGACGTCCGGAAGGAGCCCATATCTGCAAATGCTGTAATCCGAAGGAATGTCGGCTTTGGTTAGCCGATCGTTTTCGTCGGCAATGGTCAAGAGGGCTTTGGGGCAAACAGAAGTTTCAGATACGTCCTGAACAGCATGATCTGTTCGGACGCATTGTTGTGTTCTCGAAGAGCGCGCTGAAGCACTAGGCCGCCCTCGACGACCCCTGACACCATGTCTCCCAAGGCATCCATATTGACGAGTTCCCGGGGCTCATACACAGTAGCGATCTCTTCAAACATACCGCGAAAGCGCTTCCGCCACCCTAAGATAGCCTGGCGGTTAAGGTCGCGGACGCCTTCATCGAAGAGCCTGTCTTGATACGCTGTGGAGGCGATCACGCATCCGGGGTGACCGGTCGGCATTTCCTCAAGCATTTCAGCCAACAGTTTCAATCCGATCAACATACAGTGTAGCGGATCATCGTTCAGCTCTCGTGCCCGAGCGAACAAGTCATCATAAAGCGCTTCTTCTTTTTCGATGTACCGTTCCAGCATCGCGCGGGCCAAAGCGTTTTTGTCCTTGAAGTGATAGAAAAATCCACCGCGCGAAATCTCTGCTCCCGCAACTATCTCCTCGATTGAGGTTGCTTCAAACCCTTTGTCCAAAACAGCCGCCTCGGCGATATCGAGGATTCGGCTTCGCGTATCAACTTTTTGATCCACTGTCGGTCTCCCAGTGTACCGCGAGTCCAGTTGACTATACGTTGGCAGGTGGCGCGGCCGTCGAGTTTCGGTTTACCCCCTGAAATTACAGCAAAAACGGAAGTGACACAACCAGACCACGCGGCAACTATCAGCTGACCCGTTAGAAGAAGTATCCCCTTCTCATCAACGCACCAGGAGAGCTTCGATGCGTATTCAGACACTTAAGGAGGCCCGGCGCTTCTTCCTCTCTGACGGAGGACTAGAGACATTCCTGATCTTCGACAAAGGCTATGACCTGCCATGCTTCTCGGCAGCGGTTTTGTTGGAGACCGATCAGGGCCGCGCTGATCTGCGGGCATATTTCGAGCGGTTCATTGGAATCGCGAAGTCTTCCAGTCGCGGTTTCATCCTTGATGCGCCGACCTGGCGCGCGGGCACGGCTTGGGCGGGACCGCTTGGTCAGACGCTCAAAGACGTGATGGAGACCAATCAACGGGCTGTGTCCTTCGTGTCCAAACTTCGGGCGCAGCAAGAGACCGAAAGCTGCCCTATCCTTATCAACGGGCTCGTCGGACCGGCAGGAGATGCCTACGCGCCGGATACCCAGATTTCCCGGCAAGAAGCGCTGCTGATCCATGCGCCACAGATACATACACTTGGCAATGCCGGCGTCGACATGATCAGCGCCATGACACTCACCCATGCGGACGAAGCCGTTGGTATCGTGCAGGCAGCGAAGGAAATCGACACGCCCATTGTTGTCGCCTTCACATTGGAAACCGATGGGCACCTGCCGTCCGGCCAACCGCTTGGCGAAGCCATTGCAGAGGTCGATGCCGCGACAAATGGCGGGCCACTCTACTACATGATCAACTGCGCACACCCGGATCATTTCCGCGAGGTGCTGGATACCACGGCTGCGTGGGCCCTCCGCATTGGCGGGATCCGATCCAATGCATCACGACAAAGCCATGCCGAACTCGACGAAGCCGAGATCCTCGACAACGGCGATCCGGTGGAATTTGGCAATCTCAACGCGGAGCTTCTTTCGCGCCTTCCAAACATCCGGGTGCTTGGCGGATGTTGCGGCACCGACCACCGGCATGTGCGCTGCATAGCGGGTCATGACCACCCTCTGACCGCAGCCTGAATTCTCAACAACCAAACCTCCCTGAAAGGACTTATTATGTTCAAGACATTCATCACGTCCACCGCCATTGCGCTGTCTTCGGCAACCTTCGTCCGTGCCGAGGCCCCCATGGCCTTTGACGTGGCCGAAGACCACACCCGCATTCATATGGCGGCTGCTCCTGTGCATGAAAATGGCATGCCGGCGCATGGCAACGCCTTTGTCAGCCAAGGCTATATCTATCCCGAAGGCACCTTGGCTGACGGCACCATGGGTGTCCTCGAAGATGGCAGTCCCGCTTTCCCCGATCTCATTCTGGGGACATGGACGTGCGACGGATATTTCGTCGGAGAGGGTGGCAACGCCACCACAGGCGCCTGGATCATCAGCCGTCAGACCTTCGCGTTCAACGATGGTGCAACCGTCGTAACGCAAGGAGCCGAGATCGCCGATATCGGTCAGCCAAACTTGCGCCCGGTTACAGGGGCAACCGGCGAGTTTGCTGGCATCGAGGGCGGACTGATCCAGACAACGCTGGGGTTCAACGACTACTGGGGACTGAGCGCGACTTACATCTTCGAAGCGGCCGCTATTGACCAATCAAATACTCAGGACGCTGCGTTCCGCAGCAATAGCCATCAATCGATACCGGTCGACGAAAACGACCACCTGGAATGGGATTCCGGTGCTCCGGTCGGTCCAATCTTTGGCGAGCGCATCGTCCCGTCAACGTGACCCGTGGTGCAAATGGTCGGGCGGTACCATTGCCCGACCCGACACCCAAAAGTCTATAAGGAAAGAACGATGAACACGCAGAACACACCTTTGATCCGGCAAGCAGAGGCTTCGGATGCGGAAAGCCTCGCCAAACTTATCAACCTCGCGGGGGAAGGCATCCCGAATTGGCTTTGGGCCCGCGCCTGTGTCGAAGGGCAAACACCGCTCGAAATCGGTATTGAGCGCGCTAGGCGCACAATCGGCGGCTTTTCCTACACTAATGCGCTGGTTGCAGAGTCTCACGGATATCCGATCGGCATGGTGCTGAGCTATCCAATTACCGAAGCGCCAACTGAGAACCCTGACGATCTGCCAGCACCCATTGCCCCCTTTGTTGCGCTCGAAAAGCTGTCGGTGAACACTTGGTTCATCAACGCGCTGGCTGTACTCGCCGAAGGGCAAAACCAAGGCTTTGGATCACTGCTTTTAGCTTCGGCAGAGCATAAAGCGCGTGCCAATGGGTTCAATACGATAAGTATTCAGGTCTATGCACAGAACTCAGGCGCGATGCGGCTTTATGAACGATTTGGCTACTCGCGAGTGGCAAGCAACCCCGTGCGCCTACACCCAAGCCCGCCCTACTACACCGGCGACGTTCTCTTGCTGATGAAGCCCCTCGAAGGCCCTGCTGCCTGACATGGTGTTCAGACCTTTCCGAAAGATGTAATCATGACATCCTACTGCGCGTTCTCTCCGCTGCCGGTGCCAGTTTCACACTGGGTAGCGTACCGCTAAAACAGTTCGCTGACACCGGTGTAGGCTATGTCCTGCTTCTCGCCATTTTCACGCTTGGGGTTGGCAATCTGGTCTATGTCCGCCTGCTCGCGCACGGTCTCGGAGAAGGCGCTGTCTGTCCTTGGGGCGGTGTTCTTTGGAGAACGTCTATGGCTACCGCAATTGGCGTGGTTTGGACTCGCCATTGCCAGCATCTGGCTCTTTTCACAAGCGCGTTGAAAATTCACTGAGTAAGCAAAATGAACTTTCGACCTCCAACCCTGATTATTGCTGCCGCACTTTCTGGTAGCTTGTTGCCCGCAGTTCTGGCCGATGCTTCCAATGAATCGAGCGAGGACGGCATATCCTTGCCGCTACCTTTGACGGACCAGGATTTTCTCTATGACAGCGCGCCCGATCCAACGCTCGTCGAGCTTGGGCGCAACCTCTTTTTCGATCCAATCCTGTCCGGCAACCGCAACATCTCTTGTGGCACGTGCCATGATCCTGCGTTCGGATCAGGCGACGGCCTGGCGCTTGGCATCGGAGAGGGTGGTGTTGGTGCGGGGCCGGAGCGCGTAACGGTTGACCCGATTACCGGGCGGGTACCCCGCAATGCGCAACCGCTCTGGAACATCGGAGCACGCAGTTATGTATCGCTATTTCATGACGGGCGCGTTGAAGCGCTGGACCGCGACGATGCTACCGGTGCGATCCGAAACCCGGCCGGATCGGATTTACCCACTGACATTTTCGACCCGTTGGCCGCACAGGCTTTCTTTCCAGTCACCTCACCGATCGAAATGGCTGGTCAACATGGTGAGAACCCGATTGCCAATGCCGCGCAACATGAGGACCGGCGCGAGATTTGGAGCATACTGGCGGGCCGCGTCGCCGCAACGCCCGAATTTTTGGACATGCTGCGTGGCGCGTTCGCAGAGATCAAGACAACTGAAGACGTCACCTACAGCCATATCGCAAAGGCCCTTGCAGCCTTTCAGACAATAGCATTCCGATCAGACGAAAGTCCTTTTGATGCCGTTTTGCGCACGGGTGATCTGTCTGCGCTGCCAACGAAAGCACAACAGGGTCTGAGTCTCTTCTTCGGGACAGCAGGGTGTTCAAGCTGCCACAGCGGCCCCTTGCTAACCGATCATCAATTTCATGCTATTGCAGTCCCGCAGATAGGGCCCGGCAAAGGGCATGGCGGCGACATGACCTATCTCGCGACAACTGGCTTACCGAGCCGCGCAGAAGATGAAGGGCGCTTTCGCATAACGGAGAATTCCTCAGACCTCTTTGCCTTCCGTACGCCGTCCTTACGCAATGTCGCACTGACAGGCCCGTGGGGGCACAGCGGCGCTTACAGTTCTTTGGAGGACATGGTGCGCCACCATCTCAATCCGGTTGCAAGTTTCGCGGCCTTCAACCCTTCTGATGTCGCGCTTCCGCCTATTGAGCACGTCCAACGCATTGCCGCGCGCGGCTCCCAGTTTCGCTTTGAACCGTTGGAAGTTGCTCGACGCCATGCATTTGACCTGCGGGACACATGGGTGATGGCTTCCCCTCAATTGCGCCGACGGATTGTCGACTCCAACAGGCTTGCGCCTATCGAACTCACCTGCGAAGAAATCGACGAACTCGTTGCGTTTCTTCATGCACTAACGGACCCGACGGCCGTGGACCGAAGCGAGATGATCCCAAATCGAGTACCTTCCGGTCTGCCGCCACAGCCAGCAGCAAGAGACTGAGATGGAACTCGAAGACATCATTCTTTTCGTGAGGGACGAAGCGACCGCGTGATCAATGGTGCAAGTGATAGGCATTGCCAATCGTGACCATTGACTCGATTGCCACAAACGACAAGTGCGTCCGCTCTGTGGTCATCTGACAACGTGAACACCGCTTAGGTGCGGTCAATGTCCGCTATACAGGCTGCGAAAGCAGCATCGAGACTACGTGTCGGATGTCGGATTTGGGCCGTTCACCAAGACGTCCTCTACCTGATTAAATCTCGGCAATTTACGAACTCATGACCACTATACGTAGCCTGTTAGCTAATGGCTCCATGAGACATGGTTTAGAAATCTGTGGATGTCATGGCTCGAGTGCTTGCCTAAATGTTGCGGTCTGGTGCACGTTGACGTCATGCCTGTAAAAGAGAAATTTGCCATTGCTGACGTTCGCATTCCAGTCAAACGCAAGAAAACTCTGGACCCGACCAAAGTCGATGACATTGCTTACGATATACTAGAAAACGGCCAAACCACGCCCATCCGTTTGCGCGCCGATAAAGGCGGCGGTTACATTCTTGTCGAAGGATATCACCGGCTAGAAGCCTTGCGCGCCATTGGTGAAGATGAAGTCGAAGGATATTTGGTTCACGCTCAGTTGCACTGAATGTGTCCAAATATCAGGTTTCATTCGGAAAATATAACCACTTGATATGCTGATCGTGAAAGTCCGCTCTGCGGAAGCTGCACTGCGTCGCAGCGAATTCAACGACTGAACCCTTTCTGTTGATGCTGCATTTTGCCCCAATGTCGGCTGTTTGCAGTGTGTCCGCGTCTAAGCAATCAGCTTACGTCAGTGTTCGAATTTCTAGGGGTAGCTCATAACTGGGGCCACCCCGCTTATCGAACGCAAAGCGAACCGGCGCTAAAGTGATGACTTTTCTCAAAACCTTGACCTGTCAGCGCAATAAATCTGAGCTGCGGCTTGCCAAATTGATTGCACACACAGCGTTTCAGACACGCTTAGCTGAAAAGGAACCAAACGATGAAAAAAGTACTGATTGCCTCCGCCACAGTGTTCGCGATTGTCGCAAGTGCAGGGATGTCCATGGCCGGCCCGTTGCGGGATCAAGGCCAGCGTGGGTTTGGGCAGAAAGTCCACGCTTCGGCCTCACAAGCAATTGGCCACGCCAGTGAAAAAGCCAAGGCCCACCAGACCACTTATATGACCGGCTCTGGCACCCATTCGACGTCAAAATACAATCTGGGCCAAAAGAACCAGTCCTCGGCACAGCAGACTGGCGCATATGGCGCGAGCGGGGGCTCGCAAGCCCCCAATGTGGTCGTGATCCCGATTCAGCAAGACGGCAGCTACACATTGGTCATTGGCAAGTCGTCGGGTTCGGATCTGACCCCATACCCACGCCTCAACTACTACTGGTAAACCTGTGTTCATCACGGCAGGTCTTGTCAAAGAAAACGTGACCTGCCGCCATCAACCGCCAGGCCCCGGATAAAAACTCCGGGTCCTGGCTGCACTGACCTCACGACGACGATGGGTCAGCGGGTTTTTCTCGGGCCAGCCTGCACTGACATCAACCATGGTCTAAGCCAGTTGGTCGGTACGGATGGTTCATTGCCGTTGTGGTGAAAGACATACCGAGGCCTGCATTTTGGGGGTTACGAGCCGACCGTGAGCATTGCCGTCACGCGTATTCGGAGGGTGGTTTTCGCGACGCCAATGCTTGCCTGACAGAGGCCGCCCTGCTGCAATAGATGCTGCGAACCGGGGCGAACTTGATGCTTTTTCTCAAAACCTTGACGTGCCAGCGCAATCAATTTGAGCAGCAGATTGCCAAATTGATTGCACACACAGCGTGACAAACACGCATAGCTGAAAGGCGCGAGAAGATGAAAAAGGCAATGGTTGCATCCGCTACAGTGTTCGCGCTTGTTGCAAGTGCTGGGATCTGCATGGCCGGCCCGTCGCGTGGCCTCGGCCAACGCGGGTATGCACAGGATGTTCGCTCATCTGTTTCGCAAGCACGCAACCACACTGCGACGCAAAGCAACGGTTCCAAAGCCTTCACCGTCAGCCAGGCGCTGACTGACTTGCCGACAACCGCAGGACCATTGTTCTGGGTTGAGGCCGAAGGTGAACGCGACAGCTATGATGTCGGTGAAGGCGAGATGACGACGAACAGCGGCAGTCTGCGATATGGCGCGAATTTGCCTTTCGGTGAGGTCGCGGGCGGACAGCTGTTTGGCGGATTGGAGTTTGGCATCGGCAGCCTGTCATCGGACGTCGGCACCAGCTTGGCCAGCGCCAATATCTCGGCCGACGCTTACGACGCAACCCTGAGCGCGCTATGGGTAGCGGACAGTCGATTTTACATCGATGGGCAGCTTCGTTATGGGTATTTCAACGGCGAGATACGTCCGAATGGCGGGGACGCCGTGGATGCCGACGGCAGTGGGTATGAGGTATCTGTTGAAGTTGGTAAGCCCTTCACGTTGCTGAACGAATGGACTCTCACCCCGCAAATGCAGCTCATTTACAGCGATATTTACATGGACGATGTTCAGGATCGCGTCGGGGGCGGTCGGATCGGATCCCTGGTGGAAGGTGATACGTTGATGGCTCGGGTCGGACTGCGCGCTGAACGTGCCTTTGCATACAATTCGATACTGTATGGTCAAGTCGATTTCTACCATACGTTCGACACCGCGACTTCGGTTGTGTTTGGGCAAAATACAGTGTTCACCGAGCGCGGTCAGAACACTGCGTCCCTCAGCATTGGTGGCGATCTCGCCCTGTCCGATCGCTCGTGGCTCTATGGTGAGATCACTACTGAAACCGGATTGGGAAGCAACTCGGACAGCCACACCTTCAGCTGGAACATCGGTGTAGAGATCCAGTTCTGAGGCGTTTGGCGTTTGACCCGAAACGAAACGGGTTCGGGCGTTCCTTTGATGAGTTTTCTCAAAACCTTGACCTGCCATCGCAATAAATCTGAGCCGCTGAATGCCAATTTGAATGCACATACAGCGTTTCAAACGTGTTCAACCGAAAGGGACCAAGAAATGAAAAAGACATTGATTACATCCGTCACCGCCTTCGCCATTGTTCTGAGTGCTGGAACGTCCATCGCCGGCCCGTTGCGCGACCACGGCCAACGTGGGTTTGCGCGTGACATTCGCTCATCAGTTTCGCAAGCACGTAACCACGCTGATGGGATGGCCTATACCCACCGAGCCACAAAAAGGCCTGCTGATGTTGCAGTCGGTGAGCAGCCCACGGCTCTTTCGTCAGCGCCTGTCCAAGGATACCCCAAGGTAGACTCCGACTTCCTTCTAAATCGGTTGGGTCTGGTTTGGTTCAATCTTGCAATGGTGAACTATCCGTATCCAGCCAATTTCTATGCCAATCTCCCCAGATCAGGGATTGTCGCTGAATCGTTTAAAAATGAATTTCAGAACACGGCCGATGACGCCAGAGCACAATGCAGCGTCACCCCCGGCTGCCCGCTGAACTGACGTCTTCGCGACCCCAACATGTTCAACCAAAAAGGAACCAAACGATGAAAAAAGTAATGATTACATCCGCTACTGTGTTCGCACTTGTCGTCAGTGCTGGAATGTCCGTGGCGCACCCATCGGGTGGATACGACCAACAAACCGAAAAACTGTCTGGCACCGGCTTCCAGGTGACATCAGAGTTTTCGAATTCCGACCCCTGTGATTCATGCACTGATGCCTGGTCTTAAACTTTAACAGCGGATGCTTTGGGCTGCGTTTCAGTTGATGAGCATCCGCTTTCTTGCCCGAGCTTTCAGTGTCAACCGATCTGCACATCCTGAGATCACCCTAAACGGTTCGAACACTACCCGGAGATTGGCCCGTCCAGGTCTTGTAGGCATTGGTAAACGCAGCTTGATCAGAATAACCGAGCGCAAAAGCGATCTCAGACAGACTCAGCTTGGGGTCATCAAGATACTGCTCTGCCAGCCTTGCCCGAATGTCCTTTAGCAGTTGTTTGTAGGTTGTGCCTTCTTTGGCAAGTTTGCGTCCAAGTGTACTGATACTCATCCCGAGCATCTTCGCGATATCATCTTGTGTTGGAGCACTAAAAGACAGTCGCGAAGTTATTTCGCCCTGCACCAAAGAACTTGTTTCACCGATGACTGGCGGTAAATCCTTCATCAAAGTTTGCACATGTTTTTCAAGGTGCAATAACAATGCAGGGTCCGTATCTTTGATCGGAACGTTCATAACAGCCTTGTCAAACAGGATACCTGGAACTCTTTGACCTTGCTTGATATTGACAGACAAGGCACCGGAGATTTGAGATTGCCTGTCTTCGCTCAATTGATGCGGAAATCGTATCTCTAGGACTGGCAGGGGCGTCTCGGCTGCGATTTGAAGACTGGTTAAAAAGGCAGAGATTCGGAACTCATTATGAGCGCCATCAGAGCGCATCAGCTGGGCGGCAGAATCGACTTCCAAAAACATACCAAGTTCTTCCTCATAGAATGACAGTTTGGCAAAACCCCGCGCCAGGCGCGCGTAGGTCACAGCCTTTTCGATTGCCTCGCCAACGGTTGGAGAGTTCAAAACGACATAGCTGAGAAGTGTTGTTTTTCTGGGATTGAAGGTCATTCCCGCCGAGATCGCAAATAGGGGATCGCCGGTCTCTTCAGTGGCTAGCTCCAGGAGTCGGATCTCATTCCGAACATCTATGAAATTCGGGGGAGCTTCGTGAATATCGATGGGTAGATTTGCAGACCTCAGAAGCGCAACAACATCTGAACCACGGTTTTCCAGAAGCTTGGCTATGTGATGCACACCAAAACCTGGAACATTCCAAGAATTACTATCAGAATTCACTTTGTTCTCATTCATGCAGAAATGTCGCCCGAAATTGAAGCAGCCCGCTCAATTGAGGCGCTTTGTGTGCTGAGCGATAATAGACAGGGTACAAAAGCGATGCCAAGCAATCGTTTAGTTGTTACCGGAAGGGGTTGCGAATGCGGCTGTTCACGCCTGCAATCTAAATAGCTCTCACTGGTTAAGTGCAGGTTCTTGGTGGGTTCGAACGCCAGCACCTTGTCCACAAAGACTGTTGCGCAGAACAGACACTACCAACTTCGGCTGGCTCCAATCGGTGACATTCGAACACGCTCAGCGAAAGCGTGCTTTGTTCGCGATTTATGAGTTCGAGCGGCTTCAGATTTTGCATACGCGGCGAATGTCGGCAATGCGGGCTGCGACCGCAGCATCTTGATCCATTGGCCAACGGCAGGAATGGGCTGGCGACGAGTGTTTTCGCAAATTACTTCTTGACCTTGAGTTACTCGAGGCCGGTATCTGCCTTGTCGAAGGAGTAAAATGTCATGCGCATCGCGGAGGCCGCGTCTCGGTCGGGGCTCAAGATAGATACGATCCGTTACTACGAAGCGGAGGGGTTAGTTCCCAACGTGGCACGGGGGCCGGACGGGCAACGGCGTTTTTCGTCTGAGAATGTTGATTGGCTGACCCTGCTATACTGGCTGCGCGAAACAGGTATGCCGATGAAAGTGATGCAGCGGTTCGCGGCGCTTTATGCGCAAGGGGATGAGACCATCCCGGATCGTAAGGATATCTTGCTTGATCATTCCGGACTCTTGGCAAAGCGGCGCAACGATCTTGATCGATGTGACGAAATTCTCTCAAGAAAGCTCGAAATCTATGAGGAGTATCTGAGATGAAAATCGTTCTCGTTGGTGCATCTGGCGATGTGGGGCAGGCCGCCTTGGCAGAGCTTTCGCAGCGACATGACGTCGTTTCCGTTGGCCGTAGCACGGGCGACGTGAAGGTCGATATCTCCGACAGTGGCTCTATCGAAGCAATGTATGACGAGATCGGAGTATTCGATGCACTCGTCTCAACCGCGGGCAGCGTGTGCTTTGCGTCGCTGTCTGAGCAGACGGAAGCGTCTCTCAAAATGGGTCTCGAGAATAAGGTCATGGGACAGATCAACCTGGTCCTTTCGGGTTTGGGACGGATTTCGGACAACGGGTCGTTCACGTTGACCAGTGGCGTCCTGGATCGTGATCCGGTTGTCTGGGGAACTGGTGCTGCCTTGGCAAATGGTGCCTTGGCCGGGTTCGCGACAAGTGCTGCGATCGAAACGCCGCGTGGTTTGCGGATCAACGTGGTCAGCCCGGGTCTGCTTGACGTCTCTGAACAGCGCTACGGTGCGCTATTTCCAGGTCATGAACGGGTTTCGTCGGACCGCGTCGGACGGGCTTTTGCCAAATGCGTTGAGGGCGCGATCACTGGCCAGGTCGTGATTGTTCAGTGAGGGTTTCAGAGTGAAGGTCGCATATCTTATTGAACCACCGTTTAACTATCTGGACAACACCGGAGCAGTAACGGGCTGCGACATCGCGCTTGCACGGTATGTCTTTAACCAACTTTGCATCAGCAACGTGGAATTCATCGAGACCGAGTTCGCTGAGCTGCTGCCGGGCCTCGCACGCGGTGACTGGCAGATGACAACGGGCTTATTCGCGTCACGTGAGCGGAAGCAACGTGCTTTATTCAGCAGACCAATCTGGGTCTTGCCTGATGGATTGCTTGTCCGGGCAGAGGATGCGACCGGCATAACCGGATACCTTAGCGTGGCCACCGCCGGTGATCTGAAACTCGCGGTCATACGGGACCAATTGCAACATGAAACCGCCCTCGAACTTGGAGTCCCACCGGAACAGATCCCTGAATTCGAAACCTACGCTGATGCGGCTAGGGCGGTTCAAGATGGCCATGTTACTGCGTTTGCCAGCGTCTGCCGGGCCCACGAGGGCTTCCTCCAGGAACGATGTGTTCGAGACCTCGATGTGGTTGAGGTGCCACCATGCGAGAAACCACCGGGCTTTGGCTGCTTTGGTTTCGCACGAACGGCAACTGACCTCAGAGACCGAGTGAACCAGGTTCTCAACCAGTTTATTGGCGGATCAGAACATCGACAATTGATGAGAGAGTTTGGATTTTCAGGCGATGAAATTAAACGTCTCGTATGATCTGGCAAAAGGCGAAGTCTATATTGCCATCGTTGCGTTGTCGGACACACGTGCATCTACTTGATGTAGCTGCCTACTGGGAATGTCCGTCAAGCGGGCGCAATCGCAGTGTCTTAAAGGTCAGTTGGATGTCCAATATGTGCCGAAACCTATACTCCACCAACCGCAGGCAAATTAGTCATCTACTGCTGGAATTAGCCCAAAGATTGAGCAAACCGATCATTAACATCAAACGAACTAGACCCGACATGTTGAACTGCTCTAGAGTGTTCGACGGCAGATTTGACCATAGTTCACCGTCAATCTCGGGGGCACAAACATGAACAACAGAGTTTTTCCCATCGCCACTGTCCTTTTGATCGCACTCTCTGACGTTCTTACGGCTCAGCAGGGTCCTCCACCCGTCACAGTTGCAAAACCGGTTGTGAAGTCAATAGTGGAAGATGATGAATTTGTTGGTCGTTTTGGCGCTGCGGCTGATGTAGATATTCGCGCGCGGGTTTCCGGTTTTCTTGACCAGGTGCACTTCAAAGACGGAAGTCTCGTTGAAGAGGGTCAGTTGCTTTTTACGATCGACCAGCGTCAGTTTCGCACTGCTTTGCGACAAGCCCGGGCGCAGATCAGCATTGCTGAAGCTACAAGCGCCTTCACAACCGATCAGCTCGAACGAGCCGAAACTCTGATTAAGAACGGAAACATCGCGGAGAGTGTGGTCGACCAACGTCGCGAAGCCTTTCTCGCTGCACAAGGCGCGTTGGAACAAGCGCGCGCTGCCCTGGAACTCGCCGAGCTTGATTTGGAGTATTCTGAGATCCGTGCCCCAATGTCTGGGCGTATCGACCAAGCCCGGATTGACCCTGGGAACCTCGTAACGGCCCAAGACACCTTGTTAACATCGATTGTTTCCACCGACCCTATCTATTTCTATTTCGATATCGATGAACGTTACTTCCTGGCGTATGCGCGGGATGCGCGTGCACGGGGTTCTGTTTTGCAAGAAGGTGCGGACAGCCTTGAGGTTCGTGTCACGGTTGCTGACCGCAGCATACCCCCTCAGGTCGGAATCCTCGATTTCTCGGAGAACCGAATTGATGATGAAACGGGCACCATGCGCGTGCGCGCTGTTCTGCCAAACCCGGATGAGCTTTTGACACCTGGCTTGTTCGGGCGTGTGAATGTTCCGGGGTCGCTTCCCTATGAGGGCATCTTGATCCCAGATGAGGCGATCGCTTCGGATCAAAATCGAAGGCTTGTGATGACAGTGGATGCCCAAGGCAATGTCACCCCGAAGCAAATCCGGCCGGGGCCAAGGATAGATGGCTATCGTGTCGTCCGCGAAGGTTTGGATGGTTCGGAGACGCTTGTGATCGAAGGTCTAGTTCGCGCCCGCCCAGGCAGTGTTGTCACCGCAGAGATGGTCGAGCTGCCACTAGTCGCAGAAAACTGATATGGGACGTTTCTTTGTCACCCGCCCCATCTTTGCGATCGTGGTCGCGGTCGTAACGACTATTGTGGGATTGCTCGCGTATTTCGAACTACCCGTCGAGCAATATCCGGAAATCGCACCGCCATCGATTGTGGTCAGGGCGAGTTATCCCGGAGCGGATGCAGAAACAATTGCCGCCACGGTGGCGACACCGCTTGAACAAGAGATCAACGGTGTTGAAGGTATGCTCTACATGTCGTCTTATTCGACGGCAGACGGCAGTATGTCGCTGACGATCACGTTCGAACTGGGTACCAATCTCGACGCTGCCCAAGTTCTTGTCCAAAACCGCGTTGCCATTGCAGAACCGCGCTTGCCGCAAGAAGTCAGAGCGCTCGGCGTCACGACCAATAAGTCTTCACCTGACCTGATGATGGTGATCCACATGCTGTCGCCGGATGAAACTTTCGACCAGCTCTATGTGTCCAACTACGCCCGCTCGCGGGTAAGGGACCGCCTTGTGCGCCTTGATGGTGTCGGTGATCTGATTATCTTCGGTGAGCGAGAGTTTTCGGCGCGCGTGTGGCTGGATCCGGATCGGCTTGGCTCTCTCGGATTGACGTCAGGAGACGTTGTCGCGGCGCTGCGCGAACAGAATGTTCAGGTTTCAGGCGGTTCGCTTGGATCACCTCCCAATGCGACGGACAGCGCCTTTCAGGTGACACTTACAACACAAGGCCGGTTGGAAGATCCGCGCGAATTCGGTCGTGTTATTGTCAAGTCGACCGATGACGGGCGCGTCGTGCGGGTGAGGGATGTGGCGCGGGTTGAAATCGGAGCGCGGTCTTACGTGACCAACTCTTACCTGAACAACAAACCAGCCGTCGCGCTTGGGATTTTCCAGCGACCGGGCTCGAACGCGTTGGCGTCGGCGGATGAGATCCTGGCCGTGGTTGAGGAACTATCACAGGATTTCCCGGCCGGGCTTGAGTATCAGGTGGTCTACAACCCCACGGAATTTATCGAAGCCTCGGTGAACGCAGTCTATCGAACACTGTTTGAAGCCGTATTGCTGGTCGTTGTCGTGATCGTTGTTTTTTTGCAGAGCTGGCGGACGGCAATCATACCGTTGATCGCCATTCCGGTATCACTTATCGGGACATTTGCCGTGATGCTGGCACTTGGGTACTCGCTGAACTTGCTGACGCTCTTTGGGCTCATTCTGGCGATCGGAATCGTCGTGGATGATGCGATTGTTGTGGTCGAAAATGTCGAACGAAACATCAAAAATGGCATGTCTCCCAGGGATGCTTCTGCGCGCACAATGGACGAGGTCCAAAATGCGATCCTAGGGACGACACTGGTATTGATCGCCGTCTTCGTGCCAGCCGCGCTGGTGCCAGGCATCACTGGCCAATTCTACCGGCAATTTGCTGTCACGATTTCCGTCGCGACGGTGATCTCAACCATCAATTCGCTCAGCCTTTCACCAGCCATGGCTGCCGTGATCCTAAAGCCAAATGTAGGTGTTCCAACAAGAAACCCTCTGGCATTTGTCACCGACCCGCTCAGCAATGGATTCAACAAGGGGTTTGATGCGATGGCGTTCGCCTATGGTCGCAGTGTGCGCACATTGGCCAGTTCAAGTGGGATGCGAAGCATGGTTTTGCTGGTATTTGCCGGATTGATTGGCGGAACATACTGGATCACGACTAAGGTGCCGACCGGATTCATCCCGGAAGCGGACCAGGGGTACGCCATCGTTGTGGTGCAACTACCAGACGGAGCAGCACTGGACCGGACCGACGATATCATCAAACAAGCGACCGAGATTGCATTGGAAACACCCGGGGTTACAAATGCCGTGGCGTTTGCGGGCTTTTCAGGAGCGACCTTTACCAACGCGAGCAATCAGGGTGTAATTTTCACCACGTTCGAAAGCTTTGAAAATCGCCAAAAAAGCGGGCTCACTGCAGGTGCTATTGTGGGCCAGCTTTTTGGTCGGATGCAGTCCCTGCGCGAAGCCTTCATCATCGCCATCGCACCTCCGGCGGTTCGTGGGGTTGGCACTGGTGGAGGGTTCAAGCTGCAGCTTCAGGACCTTGAAAGCGCGGATATGTCCCGGGTGCTACAATCCGCTTACTCCGTTATGGGCAGCGCAAGCCAGTCGGACAAGGTGCAGGGCGTGTTCACGACCTTTTCTTCCGGATCGCCCCAGCTCTATCTCGAGATCAATCGCGTTCGGGCGCAAATGCTCAATGTCCCCATTGGAGAGGTATTCGAAGCGCTCTCAATAAACCTCGGTTCAGCCTATGTGAACGACTTCAATGCCTTTGGGCGTCTGTTTCAGGTGCGTGCGCAGGCGGATGAGCCGTTCCGCCTAAGCCAGAGTGATATTCGAAGTCTGCGGGTCCGCTCTGCGACGGGTGCGTTGGTTCCATTAGGGACCTTGGTCACGGTTCGCGAAACTGCAGGCCCGGCCTTGGTGCAACGCTACAATCAGCAGGTGTCGGTTCCGGTACAGGGGTCGCCAGCGCCCGGCGTCTCGACGGGCCAGGCATTGCTGGAAATGGAAAACCTCGCCGAAGCCGTCATGCCACCCGGTTTGGACTATGAGTGGACCGAACTCGCCTTGCAGGAACGCAACCAGGGCGACACGGCGGCCTATATTTTTGCCTTTTCGGTGCTGTTTGCGTTCCTATTTCTGGCGGCGCTATACGAAAGCTGGGCGCTCCCAGTTGTCATTATCCTAATTGTCCCACTCGCCGTGTTGGGCGCGATGCTGGGGGTGATGTTTCGAGGGATGGATAACAACATCCTGACACAAGTGGGGTTGATTGTTCTGGTAGGCCTTGCGGCTAAGAATGCGATCCTAATCGTGGAATTCGCCAAGCAAGCGCAGGAGGAACGCGGTTTGACAGCTATTGATGCCGCCGTCGAAGCCAGCCAATTGCGCCTGCGTCCGATATTAATGACGGCTTTTGCATTCATACTTGGAGTTCTGCCCTTGATGATCGCAGTCGGTCCCGGTTCAGAGATGCGGCAGGCTCTTGGAACAACCGTGTTCTTTGGCATGTCGGGTGTGACTTTGCTGGGGCTGTTCTTCACACCTGTTTTCTATGTTGCCCTGCGCACCGTTTTCCCAGGTCGACAAGTGACGGTGTGAACTTACCGCATCGCGACAGCCTCTTTGGCGTAGCGCAAGGATGTTCGTATTTGCGCATCAGCATACATATCGCCAGCGGATCTAAGACCAAAGAAATGGCGCCAATGGAACAAGTGAAAATCTCGAACTGACTGCTAGTTAATGCCAAAGACCCATTTTCTTAGGAGAGCCTGACATGGAAAGCCTGGCGGCCGATCTTCGCGAAATGACGCGAACACCATTGCATCAGAGCCACGTAGAAACGTTGAAAGCGTTAGGCACTGAAGTGAGTTTCGAAGCGGGTCAAATGATCGCCGAGGCTGGTGATCCAATGGACCAGTTCATCTACATTGTCGAAGGCCGGGTAGAAGTGATTGATCCGCACACTCGGGAGGCCTATTTGCCGACGTCTCTTGGGCCGACCCAGTTTCTGGGAGAGATCGCGTTTCTCAGTGGTGGGGTGTACTCGCTGCCGATGCGTGCACGCGAAAGCACGCGTGCCATCTCTGTTCCGCGTGAGAAAATGCTGGACGCAATGTCTCGCATTCCAGAAATGTCCGATATCATCATCACTGTTTTTTCTGCGCGTCGCCGACGTCAGATCGAAGACAACGACAGCTCTCTGAAGCTGATCGGTGCAAACCTGAACCGCAACATCCGGCAAATCGAGGAGTTTGCAATTCGAAACAAGATCCCGTTCCAGACGATGGATTTAGGTTCTGAGGACGCCAGTGATGTTGCGAGAAGCTGCCACCTGACGGGGCACCAACCGGCGGTAATCTTTGGCGACAGCTTGGTTGTTGACGATCCGACTCCGGCCAAGGTCGCACGATTACTTGGTCTTGAGCAATCGTACGATTGTCGCGAGGTCATAGATGTTTTGATTGTGGGAGGTGGTCCGGCCGGAGTAGCGGCCGCGGTCTACGCCGGCGCCGAAGGGCTGTCTGCAATTGTTGTAGAAGACCTTGCAGTCGGTGGCCAGGCAGGTACATCTAGCCGGATCGAGAATTACATGGGTTTCCCTACAGGGATTTCAGGCGCAGACCTTGTATGGCGCGGTGAAGTCCAAGCTGTGAAGTTTGGCACCCGATTTGTCCGCCCGAAGCAGGCCACCCAACTGCAACCGGAATCTGACGGAGTATTTTGTGTAACGCTGGATGATGGACAAAAGCTGCGAACACGCTCTGTTGTAGTCGCCACGGGGGTGCAGTACCGGCGTCTGCCGCTGCAAAGGTTGAAAGATTTTGAAGGCTTGGGCATCTACTATGCGGCGACCGAAATGGAAGCGCGTTATTGCAAGGGCACGGATGTGGTCGTGGTGGGAGGAGGCAACTCTGCCGGGCAGGCAGCGATGTATCTGTCGCGATCGGCAAAACATGTCCATGTGCTGGTGCGAGGAGAGAGCTTAGCGGCGTCGATGTCCGATTACCTGCTGTCAAGGTTAGAGGCCGACCCGGCGGTCACCATCCACTACAACTCCCAGCTAAAGACACTTATCGGGGACGAAGCGATGTCCAGTGTCATCATTGAGCGTAACGGATCAGACTGGCAACTCGACTGCAGCGCCGCCTTTGTAATGGTCGGGGCTGCACCCAACACTGAGTGGCTATCGCAAAGCTGCCAACTGGACTCGCGCGGCTTTGTGGTTACGGGTAATGAGGCCGGTGCGGGATCATCTTTTGCAACTTCCTGTCCCGGGGTTTTTGCCGTAGGCGATGTTCGCGCAGGGTCGGTCAAGCGCGTGGCCTCTGCTGTGGGGGAAGGATCGGTGGTGATATCTCAAGCTTGGGATTACCTGCAAATCTGAACATGGTGATGTTCTTCTGACCAGTTCCGTTGCCTCGTAGCGGAACATAGCCCGTCGTATGCCCGCAGCTTTCAGCGGCTATTCGATAGGCGCTGGCTCAAGTCCGAATACTTTGTGGCTGACGAGGTTTCTCTCGCCGTCTACTGCAAGCGAGTTTGGGTCTTGGCTAGATCTATGAACGCACGCAACCGACGCGGCATATGACGCTTGCTCTGATAGTTAATCGAGTAGCGGGGCATAGGTGCAAGATGTTTGCCCAAAACCTTCACAAGATCACCATTGGCAACGTAAGGTGCTGCAATCTCACCATAGACATAGGCGAGGCCTAGCCCATGGGCTGCGTAACTCAGCAGCGAACGCATGTCATTTGCCACCATCCTTGGTTTGGGCTGCATAACATAGGCTCCTTCTGGGCCTGTGAATCCCCAAGGAGCAAGCTGGTCGCCGCGACCGAAGGCGTAACAGATCGTGTCGTGAGCCAAAACATCACTCGGGTGCCTTGGCGTGCCGCGTTCATTGAGATAGCTGCGCGACGCAGCGATCGTCATGTTGAGTTCTGGCCCAACAGGTAATGCGTGTGTATCTGCGGCCATCATAGTCTGCGACCTTATCGCCGCATCGATGCCCGAGGTCAGAAGATCCACCTTTTTATCATCATATATGACTTCGACCCGGACGGTCGGATAGGTTGCGGCGAACTCTGCAAGTAAATCGTCAAGAAAGAATGGGCCTGCGCTATACGGCGCTGAAAGGCGCAGTGTGCCGCTTACCTGGTCTTTTTCTTCGTCCAGAGCGCTAAGTGCGCCTTCGAGATCCGTGACGGCCGGGAGGCTGCGTGCGTAAAGCTGCTCGCCGATTGGGGTCAAGGCAACTGATCGGGTTGATCGTTCAAACAGACGTACACCAAGCCGATCCTCGAAGCGTTGGATGGCCTCACTCACTGATGCAGGTGCTTGGTGCAGATGTTCAGCTGCGGCGCGGAATCCGCCGCGGCGTGCAACTTCGACAAAGACGCGGACTTCTCCGAAATTGTTCTGGCTCATTGCTCGATAATCCGATCAGAGTGTCAGGCAAATAGGCGGTTATCCTTACGATATCAGCGGATTAAGTTCTCCACAAGCCAGAGAAGCAGGGAACCTTCCATGACCATGATCACCGAGATTTTCGTTCTCAAGATGAAAGAGGGAGCTGAGGTTGATGCCATCCGCGAGGCCGCACGCGCTGACTTTGTAGCGCTTGAGGGCGTCACATCCTGGGAAACGCTGGTTACGACCGACCCGTCGCGTGACACGCTTTACGCTGACATTTTCACCTTCCCGGATCACGAGACGGCAAAGCGCGTGAGGCCCCAATTTGCCGAACGCCCTGCGACCAAGGCGTTCCTTGGCCAGATCGAAGAGATGATCGTTGGCCAGTTTTTGACAATCCATCAACCAAAAACACCGGAGTAAGACCATGACTGAACGTGAAGAAATCCAAGCCGCAATCAACGAATGGAACGAAGGCCTCGACAGTGGCGACATCGAGCGGATGGTAGCTTCCTGTCACCCAGACGTCATGACGGTCAATGAACTCCAGCCCGTGACCGTTGGTACTCAGGCGATCCGTGACAAATACAATCCGCGCATCGCTGCTGCAGAAATCACCTCCGGCTACGACATCGAAGACCTGCAGTTTTACGGCGACACGGCAATCGTGTCTGGTCGCTTCTACGGCACCATGAAGATGCGCGATACCGGCGAAGTCAAAAAACCAGAAGGTCGGTTGGTGCTTGGATACAAACGCGATGAAACCGGCGCGTGGAAGATGTTCCTCGACATTGACAACAACGGCCCCGAATAAACCACGCTGGCCGCGTCGAACCCGGCGTGGTCTCTTCTCTGTCCCTTCAACATCTTGCAGGAGACCAACATGTCCACGCTCGAAATCGTCACCAAAGAGATCGTCGATCTGCATGAATTCTTCACCGAATGGTTCAACGGGACAGCTGACCGTGATCAGCTTGGATCACAGTTCTTGTCGCGCCTGGACGAAAATGTCGTGTTCATCCCACCAGAAGGTCACATCCTGACCGGAGAGATGCTGAAAGGCGGGTTCGATAGAGACTTTGGGACGAACAAGGATTTCCGTATTCAAATCCGCGACGTGACCATCCGACGGGAAGTCGGGGATCTGGTGATGGCCACCTACACCGAATGGCAGGTGGGCGCCACGCAATCCGAGCGCGAGAATGCCCGTGTCACCAGCGTCTTGATGAAGATGACCAGCCCCGTCACTTGGCTGCACATCCAGGAAACTTGGCTCCCCGACAGTGCGCGCGACGTTGGCTCTTTCGACTTCTGATCACTCATCAACAGGACAATCTTCAACATGACCCAACATATTGCAAAACGCCCCCGCGACATCGCCGATTGTGTCAGCGCCTATCTTCAAGAAGGCGATCTTGAGGGCATCACGTCGCTCTTTCACCCTGACTGTCAGATCTTCTTTCCACCGGACCAGCCACCACTCATGGGGGTAGAGGGCGCGCGGAAGGCCTTTGAAGGTTTCCTGGACCTGAAACCAGAGATCAAGAGCGATGTCTTCTGCGAGGTGATCAATGGCGATGTGGCCATGTTGCGCGCCAACTGGAGGGTGATCGGGCCCGATGGAACGGTCATGGCCGAAGGACAATCCATGGAAGTTGCGAAAAAACTAGAAAATGGAGGCTGGGGCTACTTGATCGACTGCCCGAACGGCCCGCCCACAGTTTCTTGATCCACGCAAGCCCAGAGGTTTTCCATGACCAACAAGCATTTCCACGCTGGTGAACTGCGCCTGCAAAACCATGCCGGCATGCGCGCGAAAATCGACGTGATGACGCAGCATTTGATGCGAGACTTCATACCGGATCAGCATCGTGAGTTTTTTGAGGAGCTGGAATATATCTTCTTGGGAACTGTGGATCAACGGGGTCTGGCGCACGCCTCCATCGTCACTGGGTCAGTTGGGTTTGCTTCCTCTCCAGACCCCAAGACGCTGATTGTCAGAACGGGCCCTCGCCAAGACATTCGCGCATTTGATGCGTTGGATATCGGCCAGCCAGTCGGCGTCTTGGGGCTTGACCTATCAAACCGCCGACGCAATCGGATGCATGGCCGAATTTCTGCCATTGACGAGATGTCGATCAACATCAACGTCGTGCAGAGCTACGGCAATTGCCCTAAATACATCAACCTCCGTGAAATTGCCGAACGTAATCAATCATCCGGACGCATCGGGATCACACATACCGCCATGTTGGCACCTGTTGATGCTGACCTGATCATAAACGCGGACACCTTCTTCATTGCGTCTTATTTACGGGATGGATCGAACGCGCCTTACGAAGGTGTCGACGTAAACCATCGCGGCGGTCAAGCAGGCTTTATTTCAGTGGATACAGCCTCTCAGATTACGATCCCCGACTACAAGGGCAATGACCTTTACAACACCTTTGGCAATCTTCTTTTGAACCCAAAAGCAGCGCTTCTATTCGTGGATTTTGAGACCGGGGATCAGCTGCATATTCATGGGAGCGCAAGCCTCGTTGAAGACGCTGATGAGGTCTCACGTTTTCCTGGCGCGCAAAAACTTCTGCGTATCGAGGTGACTGGTGTCACACGAAAGACGGCCAGCACAGCACTTATTTGGCGGTTCATCGAAGCATCGCCGGTTAGCCCTGAACTCAGGCCACGGCCCCAGGGGGACTGAACCCATGACACACAGGATTCTTGCCTATGGCGCAAATGGTTCACAGATGGCGGCCGGCACTCAGGCATCGGTCGATGCGGGTCACCAGGTGCGGGCCTTTACCTGCTCTACGAATGGCGCAGAACGCTGGCAAGCCGCAGGCGTCAATGCTGTCACAGGCGATATGAGTGATCTGGACGCGCTGCGTCGCGCGAGCGAGGGGCAGGATGCCTTATTTCTGCGCGTACCGCTCATCACGGACCCGAATGATGATCGCAATATCTATGGATTTAATGCTCTGCAGGCCGCGAAAGAAGCGGGCACTGAACGGGTTGTTTGGAACACGGGCGGACCGATCATGGACCCATCATCGGAGACCGAGACCGGCGCTGTTGTGCTGCGTGCCCTGCAGGAAGGCGACTTTTCCTTTCTTGGGCTGGCGCCGATTACTTACATGGAGAATCTGCTTGGGCCTTGGACTGTCAAGGGAATCACGCAGGGTAAGCTGCCATATCCGACACCGAGCCGTTTCAAGATGCAATGGGGCGCAGCTGCCGATTTTGGCCGCTTAGCAGATAGGGCCCTCCAAAGCGATCTTCCCAACGAGGTTTTGCCTCTTGGTGGACCTGCAGCCCTGGATGTTGAGGAGCTCGCTGATATCATGGGGGAGGTGCTCGGGCGTAGCCTTGCATACGATGTCATGACGGCACCAGAGTTCGCGCGTCAGCTTGGCGTGCTGGCGGGAGCTCATGTCGCGGGCATGTATGGCGGCGTGCAGGCCAATCCAGATCAATTCCAGCCCGATCCCTCGCATATTGAAACGCGGTTCAACCTGAAACTGACATCTTTTGCGGACTGGGTGTCAGATCATCGCAACCACTTCACCCAACAAGGATAATCTGATGAAGCTATACACACACCCTCTGTCTGGTCATGCCCATCGGGCAACTGCCATGCTTTCGCTACTGAACGTTGATCATGAGGTCGTCGTTGTGGATCTGCAAAGCGGCGCGCATAAGCAACCTGACTATCTGAATATCAGCCCTATGGGTCAGGTTCCTGCGCTGGTGGATGGAGATGTGGTTCTGCGGGATTCCACGTCTATCCTGACCTATCTGGCGTTAAAGCACGACGCCGACCGCACATGGTTACCCGCAGACCCGGCCATTGCGGCGCAGGTTCAGGAATGGCTGACCACCAGTGTCAAAGAAGTATTCGAAGGCCCGTGTGGTGCACGCATCTCCAAATTCTTCGGCGCGCCTATTGATTATGACGGAGCGGTTGAGAAGACACACAACTTGATGAGAATCATGTTCGAACCGCGTCTTGCGCATAACGACTGGCTGGCAGGTGATGCACCGACTATCGCGGATGTGGCCAACTACGGTTACATCGCTGCGGTCGAGGAAGCAGGCGTATCGCTGGCTGACTATCCGAATGCCCGTGCATGGCTTGCTCGGATCGAAGCTCTGGACGGATTCGTGAGAATCCAGTCCGTCGCCGAAATCATGGGTTCATCCGCTTGAATCTGTCCCGGAGCAAAGGATTTGCCATGAGCAAGATCAAGATCATTTACGGACATGACACCCTGTGCGGATGGTGTTTTGGCTTTACGCCGACGCTTGATGCTTTCGTGAAGTCGCATCCTGATGTCGAAATCGATATCGTTCCCGGCGGTCTGGTCAAAGGGAACCGGGTTGGAAGCTACGCTGATATGGCTGAATACATCGCCGAGGCAGAGATCAAAATGACGCGCGTGACAGGGCGCGCAATCGGTCAACCGTTCCGCGATATGTTGCAACAAGAGGACGCACCTCTCAGCATCTCGGCTCCGCCCAGCCACGCCATCCTGCAAATGAAGGACCTGGCCCCGGACCGGGCATTGGAATTTGCACATATCCTGCAAGACGAGCACTTCCTGAACGGAAAGGATCTAAACCTCGCTGCAACATATGACGAGATATGTGAGGCTTATGGCTTCCCCAAACTTGATACGGACGCGATCGTTATTGCCACCGAGGAAACACCCGTCGTCGATGAGAGTTATGCATTGTCAGCGTCGTTAGGAATTCAGTCTTATCCGACGATCCTCATCTTCTCCGAGGACGACACGTTGCTTGGCCAGATCAACTCTGAATATGAGTCAGAGGCGTTCCGTGCGCGGTTCGAGCAGATCGTCAAGACAGCTGCGGTTAGTGAAATGGGTAATGTTTCGAGCTAATTCGGCGTTCAGCAAGCCTTGAAGCCGTCTGTCGTGGCCGCGGTTGGGCCACGACAGGTCTGCTTCACAAACGTTTCCCGTAGGAGAGCCGCGATCTGTCAAAGGACAACAGGCTCATCACATTGCAGCGTGAATTCGGATGTGACGACCTAGCGTCAACCCTTGCACCTTCTCCACAATCGAGCGGGCATCAATCCCATGGTGCTTGTAGAGATCGCCAATGGTTCCGGTTTGGCCAAAATGCTCGACCCCGAGCGAGATCGTCTGGTGCCCAGCGACTCCCCCAAGCCACGCAAGAGTGGCCGGGTGGCCGTCGATGGCGGTGACGATCTTGCAATGCGGTGGGAGCTCGCCCATCAGGGTTTCGGCATGGGAGCGGGCATGCGCGGTGCCACGTGAACGGGCCCGCTGCGCAGCAGTCCAGCCTGCGTTAAGCCGGTCCGCAGAGGTGACCGCAAGCACACCAACGTCACGCCGACCCTCACTGATGATACCCGCCGCCTTTATCGCTTCAGAAGCCACCGCCCCCTGATAGGCGATAACAACGTCGCAATTGGGCCCCGGCTTGCGCAACCAGTAGGCCCCATCGATGGCCCCCTGTCGAAAGGCGTCATCGTGCCGTTTTCCAGGCTGTTCGATAGGGTTGGTGGTCAGGCGCAGATAGACACTGCCGCCAGTCTCATCGCACAGCCATGTCCGTTCATCGGGATCGCCTTCGCCATCCCGCTGCATGTAGTCGAATGCCCATTCCATGATCACCGCCAGCTCATCAGCGAAACCCGGTTCAAATGCGGCCAGCCCGTCCTGGCTCATTCCGATGAGCGGCGTACCGATGGATTGGTGGGCACCGCCTTCGGGCGCAAGCGTCACGCCCGATGGCGTGCCCACGATCATGAAGCGCGCATCCTGATAGCAGGCATAGTTCATCGCATCGAGGCCACGGCACACGAAAGGGTCGTAAACCGTGCCGATGGGCAACAAACGTTTTCCAAACAGAGAATGTGAAAGACCAGCGGCCCCCAACAGCAGGAACAGGTTCATTTCAGCGATGCCAAGTTCGATATGCTGTCCTTCTGGCGTAAACGCCCATTTCGCTGTCGATGGAATACGGTGTTCAATGAAGGCATCCGCCTGTTCGGATCGAGCGAAAAGCTTGCGCCGGTTGACCCAGGAGGCAAGGCCCGTGGTCCCGGTCACGTCGGGTGATGTGGTCACGATACGCGTGGCAAGTTCGCTGTCGCCTTTCGACAGATCATCAAGGATCTTGCCAAAGGCCGCCTGGCTCGAGATTTCGCGATCACTGCTGAACTCGACGGCAGGCACCGGCACCTTTGCATCGCTGAACCTGCGCGGTCCATCCGCGAAGAACGGAACGGTCTTCATGAAACGCTCCAGATCGGCAGCATTTTCTACCCCCGCAAACCGCTCCCATTCCTGACCTTCGGTGACACCCATGTGCTTTTGCCATTCAGCAAACTGGGTTTTGTTCATCAGCCCACCGTGATTGTCTTTGTGGCCTGCGATGGGTGTGCCCCAGCCTTTGACCGTATAGGCAAGAAAACAGGTTGGGCGGTCGTGGTCGATGGCATCGAAAGTGTCGGCCATTGTCTCAACGCAGTTGCCGCCGAGGTTTTCCATCAATGCGGCCAGTTCGTCATCACTGCGCCGTTCTATCAGGGCGGAGACATCGCCTTGATCACCCAGATCATCCATGAGCCGTTCGCGCCATACAGCTCCGCCCATGAAGGTCAGGGCCGAGTATTCCTGGTTCGGGCAGGCATCGATCCAGTCACGAAGCTTCTCGCCACCCGGTTCCTCAAATGCAGCCCGCTGTAGTGCGCCGTGCTTGACGCTAACGACCTCCCAGCCAAAAGCGTCGAAGATTTTTTCGATGCGCTCAAACAGACCTTCACGAACAATCCCGTCGAGCGATTGCCGGTTGTAATCAATGATCCACCAGGTGTTGCGCAGGTCGTTTTTCCAACCTTCCTGTAAGGCCTCGTAGATGTTGCCTTCGTCTAATTCTGCATCGCCGACAAGCGCCACCATGCGGCCCATAGGGGAATCTTTGCCCCAGTCTTTTGCGGCGATATAGTCCTGAATAATCGAAGCGAATGAGGTAATTGCGACGCCCAAACCCACAGAACCGGTGGAGAAATCAACGTCGTCAATATCCTTGGTTCGCGAGGGGTAGCTCTGAACGCCGCCCAGACCCCGGAAATCTTCCAATTTTTCGCGGGTCTGGTTGCCCATCAGGTATTGGGCTGCATGGAAAACGGGTGAGGCATGGGGCTTGACGGCCACCCGGTCTTCTGGTCGCAGTGCGGAGAAGTAAAGCGCCGTCATGATCGACACCATCGAGGCGGATGATGCCTGATGCCCGCCGATCTTGATCCCGTCCACTTTGGGTCGGACGTGGTTAGCGTGATGGATCATCCAGTGTGAATGCCACAGCAGAAGCTGTTCGATGGTTTTCAGATGCGTACGCGAAGCGGTCATGGCAAAGCTCCCCATGTCGGGTATTAGTCTTCTATCTCTGTGGTGACGATCTCGCCAGACAGAGAGACTGGATTGATGATCGTTTGTGCGTTGGGGCTGTGTTCGACGGCCTTTTTGTGCAGCTCTTCGAACTGTTCCGGGGTGCCGTCGCCTGTCACGTGAATCGTATAGCGGATTTCCGGGAAGCCCACCGGCGCATTGGTGCCAAGACCCATGAAACCGCGCAGATCCAGCGTGCCGTCAAAGTCGATCTTGACCGATTCCAGTTGAATGCCTTCCGCCGTGGCACCAGCCACAAACGCAACCATCATGCAAGAGCCAAGGCCAGACAGGAGCAGTTCCTGTGGGTTGGGTCCATGGTTATTGCCCATCAGTTGACGCGGTTCATCCGCCTTCCAGGTAAAGGAGCGGCTGACTCTGTGTGGGCCAACCAACATCGGTTTGGTCGACGACCGGGCGCGTGTGCCGCTTTCCCAGTCGATCTCGATGCCATAGCTCATCAGGCCCTCTTCAGGATCGCCCGAAACTTCATTGACGAATTCGCTCAGGGCAGCGGTTGGGATAGAGTTGCGCATTAAGCAGCACCTTTCATGACAGAGATGGCGTTGAGAGCTTGATCAAAGTCGGCGATCAGATCGTTTGCGTCCTCGATTCCGACAGACAGGCGGACACAGCCGGGGAAGATGCCGATATCTGCGCGTTGGCGCGCCGTCATAGTAGCCTGCGAAGAGTTGAAGGGCAGGCTGATGAGGCTTTCAATGCCGCCTAGACTGGTTGCCTGTTTTGGCAGGCGCAGATGATCCATCAGGTCGAGAGCTGCTTGATCGCCACCTTTGACAAAGAATGTGACGTTGCCAGTGCCCATCTTCATTAATTCCTTGGCACGGGCATGATCGGGATGACTGGGCAGCATCGGGTAGAGCACTTTTTCCACTGCAGGATGTGTTTCCAGGAACTCAGCCAGCGCTGTCGCCGAGGCCTCGTGTGCCTTCATTCGAATGTCGAGCGTTTTGAGACCACGCTCCAGCAGGAAGCAGGCGTGCGGATCAAGCGAACCGCCATAGTTCAGCAGTCGTGGCCAGATCATGTCCACAAGCTTGCGCGGACCGCAGACCACCCCGGCAATGAGATCAGAGTGGCCATTGAGGTATTTCGACGCAGAATGCACCACCAGATCCACACCCAATTCCAGCGGCTTCATGACCGGGGGAGGAGCAAAGGTGCTATCAACGATCAAGCGCAGGTTATGACGCTTGGCGATCTCGACAAGTGCAGGTATGTCCACCACCTTCAGAACCGGGTTGGTGATCACTTCGAAATAGAGGATCTGGGTGTTGGGCTGGATCGCCGCTTCGATTGCTTCAAGATCATAGCTGTCCACCAAGGTGGCAGACATGCCAAGCGACGGGAATTCCTGATTAAAGAGGTTATAGGTGCCTCCATAAAGGTCGCTGGCTGCGACTACATGCGCACCTTTATCGACAAGAGCCATAACCGCGGCCGTGATTGCCGCCATACCTGAGCTGAACACGATCGCGCTTTCGGCGCCTTCGAGTGTTGCGAGTTTTTCCTGTACCGCCCATTGAGACGGGTTTCCGTAGCGGGTGTAGATGAAACGATCCCGGCCAAACCCTTCCTCGATGGATCCATAAGTTTCCTCGTGCAGGATGAAGGTCGAGGTCTGGTATATCGGTGTCCCTACGGCGCCGGTGCGGGGGTCGTCATGTGTGCCAGCATGAACAGCCTTGGTCGACATGCCCATGCCGTCCATCGGATGCGCATCCAGAAACGGTCCGGATTTGCGCGCGCGGTCCAGTTCGTCGATCCAGCCGCCTACTTTGCGTGTCGCAGCTTGGCTGGTTGCATCGCCATAAAGTGGTTTCTTAGTCATCTTATCCTCCAGTCAGGGCGTGCTATTCTGTTGCAATGGCGTTGTGTTGAGACAGGGCCGCCATCAAATCGTCGATCAGGTCGTCCAGGGTTTCCAACCCGACAGAGAGGCGAACGAGGCCTTCCGCAATACCGTGCTCCGCGCGTTCTTCAGGCGTGTATGTGGAGTGGGTCATGCTTGCGGGGTGTTGGATGAGGCTTTCCGCATCACCAAGGCTGACCGCTCGTTGAATGAGCTTCAGGCGGTTCATCATGGCGATACCGCCTTCCTTGCCGCCGACGACCTCAAATGGGATCATGCCGCCAAAGTCAGACATCTGACGACGTGCTAGATCAGCTTGCGGGAAACTGTCGAGACCCGGGTAGTGCACCATGGCCACCGCGGGATGGTCTTCGAGCATTTTCGCGATTTGCATCGCCGACCGACAATGCCGCTCGACCCGCAGTTCGAGCGTTTTCAATCCCCGCAAGAGCAACATCGCTGTGAAAGGGGACATGACCGAGCCCGTCATGTCTTTCAATCCTACCAGCCGGACATGTTTCATGTCTTCGGCGGAGCCCGCGATGAGACCAGCCACCAGATCTCCATGACCGCCCAGATATTTCGTGGCCGAATGCAGAACGATATCTGCGCCATGTTCGAGGGGACGCGTCAGTACAGGTGTCGCGTAAGTGTTGTCGATGACAACTTTCGCGCCGTTCGCTTGGGCGATCCGCGAGACCGCCTCGATGTCCACAAGACGGTTGTTGGGATTGGCCGGTGTTTCGAAATACACAATCCTTGTGCGGTCAGTAATCGTACTGGTCAGATTTGCGGGGTCGGTAAGATCTACGGGTGTGACCTTAACGTCGAACTTAGTCAGCCCGTGACTCAGGAAGGCAAACGTGCAGCCATAAAGCGTTTTGTCGATGATGACTTCATCGCCAGCCTCGACGAAGGTCCAAAAGACGGAAGTAATCGCACCCATGCCGGACGCAGTGGCCAGCCCGGCTTCGCCGCCTTCCAGGTTGGCGATGCGTTCTTCAAGCTGATCGAGTGTCGGGTTTGAGATGCGGCTATAGAAGTGTCCTTCCTGTTCTCCAGCGAACATCGCACCGCCAGCTTCAGCAGTGTCGAAAGTGAAGGTTGAGGTCAGATAGACGGGCGGGTTCAGCGACCCTTGGTGCTCTGAGGCGTCATACCCGTGATGGATGGCGCGTGTTGAAAAGCCAGCAATGTCTTTCTTCATGAGAAGCCCTCCTGATTGCATGGCACTTTAGGATAGATCGGAGGGCATTAGGTTGCTATCTTCGCCCTTGTAATAACTTCAGTTGGAATATTATGCCAAAACCAGCGAAAATAGACGCCACAGATCGCAAGATGATCCGAGCCTTGCAGGAGAACGGGAGAATAACGAATCTCGATCTGGCAGAAGCGGTCAACCTGTCACCGTCGCCCTGTTTGAGACGGCTTAGAAACCTCGAACAGAAAGAGGTAATCAGAGGTTACAGCATCGACGTTGACTCCGCAGCTTATGGTCTTCCGATCACTATTTTCGTCCGCGTGACATTAGATGGGCATACGGCAAGTGTTGTCGGTCTGTTCGAAGAAGAAATACGTAACATCCCGGAAGTTCTCGAATGCTACGTTATGACGGGGGCCGCCGACTACTTGTTGCGGGTTGTGGTCTCGGATCTCGAAGACTATGAGCGGTTCGTCCGGCAGCGCCTGCATAAAATTGGGCACATCAGGTCAATCGATACCAGTTTTGTCTACGGTATTGTGAAGAAAACGCAGGTTTTCCCTGAGCTTGATGTTTAGTCTACGGAAGACAAGGGACGACGCGCCATCCGGTCAGCCAGGCTTTCGCGGCGTGGAAACTCGGCCAGCGCACACCTTATCTCGTCTGGCGTTGTCAGATGTTTCAACCAGGTATCGCCAGCAATGATCTCTGCATAGTACGGGATTTGCATAAGCCGCTTGTCGGAATCTTCTTCAATTCGCATCGTGTAATAGCCGATCTGGTGATAGTACATCGTGCGCGCTCTCACCAACGCCGACATCGCGTCGTGACCAAATCCTTCGAAAACCCACTGATAGAGCGAAATCCGTTTATGATCGATAAATCGCAGGGTGCGCGCTGCCAGCTTTGATGTTTTGCTCCACTCCCGAACCGCCACATCAAGCGGGGCATCGAATTGGGGGCTCAGAACCCAGACATAGGCCAGTGCCAGATATTGGGCGCGGGGTTCATCAGCTGCCTCTTCAAGTGCTTCAAAAAAAGGGTGAACGTTGGTCGCTAACCAATCCTTCAGCAGAGCGCGGTACAGAGCATCTCGGTTTTTGAAGTGCCAATAAAAACTTCCGGGCGTCACTTTGAGCTTGCGCGCCAGCGGCTCTACTTTGACAGCCGAGATGCCACGTTTGATCAACACCTCCCGCGACGCTGAGATCCAGTCCTCTGCGGAAATAGACCCTGCCTTTGGTGCTCTTTTCTTGGCGCTCAATTAGGTTTCCAATCCATAAATCTGCTGACTAGCTTGCTTTCCTTTGACAAAGCCCATCGTAACGGGTCTCGTTAGCTAGGTCTTCGCGGGCTAATACCAAATCTGAAGCACTATCCAATGCTGAAACTTGCCGCCCGATCATTTCCCACACGGCTTCCAGTTGGGCAGCTCTAACATGCATTCGATAGCTCTGAGGTTGATTATGGCGATAGAGAAGCGTGCCAAACCCGTGCCAGAGCCGTGAAACTGAGGGCGATGGAGAGTCACCCACAAATTCCGTCCCTGTTGCGATCAGTCGTTCCGCATTTGGTCCGGCAAGGGATATCACCGCGTATGCCGCGCTGAAGTCTGAGACGGCTATGTTTCGGTCAGCATGCCATCCATCAGTCAAACACAGCCCGTTCACGACCAAAAGACGATCGCGTCTTTGACGCAATGCATAAACGTCCCCCACTGCAAGATCTGCTCCGCCTGCGGTCGCAGCATCCATGTCACAGGCCGCGAGGCAGTCGTTAAGCGCACCACTGATCACAGTTTGTCGTTTCAATGTAACAAAGCGGGCTTCGATGTTTTCTCCTGTCAATTCAGGGCGGGCATTACCCAAAGCCGGTGGCCATTTGTGGCGATCATCACGCATCGATCCGAACTCCTTCAATATCAAACGCACAAGAGGACGTTATTGTTGCATGGCGGGAACTGCCCATATGACTGATTTCTACCTTCTCACCCATGGCCGCCAAACCGCCGCTTACCAGAGCAAGTGCGATCGGGCGTTCCAATGCCACACTGTCGTGGCTCGACGTTACGTACCCTAGCGAACGCCGATCAGAACCTTGTCCCGTAACGATGTGCGCGCCGACAGGAAGCAAAGGTTCACCGTTGTCTACTGAGAGGCCTACCAACTGCTTGCGGTCCTCTCGGTTGGCATTATCGGTGTGAAGGCTCCGGTCACCAACAAAGGCAGCCGACTTGCGGAGGCGAGGGGCACCAAAGCCAAGGTCATGGGGCATTGTCTCACCTTCGGTGTCTTTGCCGACCAATATGTATCCTTTTTCGGCGCGCAATGCGATCAGCGCTTCTGCCCCTACAGGGCCAGCCCCATGAGGCTTGCCAACGGCGATAGCCCGTTGCCACAAACCTGAGACGGCGTTGTTGGGTACTGATATCTCGAAGCTGGTATCCCCGGTGAAGCTGACCCGCGCGACACGGGCCGGAGCACCTTCGAATGCGCCAAGTCTAAGTGACATATGTGCAAATTCTTCCAGCGTGTCCAAGACAGCCAGCTCTTCAACAATGGCGCGCGCCTTTGGCCCGGCTATCGTCACGGTGGACCAATTTTGCGAGGCATCATGGATATGGACACGATAGGGATCGAAACTGTCCTGCCGCCAGTGTTCGAGATGCGCCATAACCCCATCCGCATGTGATGATGAGCATGAGATGATGAAACGCGTGTCGTCCACACAAGCCATGACCCCATCGTCAAAGACAAGTCCGCAATCGGTCAGCATAAACCCATACCTGATGCGGCCCGGTTTCAGGTTAGACATTGTGTTGTAGTAGATGAAGTTCACAAAAGCACGCGCATCGGGGCCGATCACTTCGATTGCGCCGAGGGCCGAGCCATCCATGATCGCGGCCGCTGATCGGGCCATCTGACATTCACGCGTCACGGCGCTTTTTTCATCGTCCCCACCATACCAAGCAGGGCGCAGCCATCCGCCATATTCTCCAAGGGCGGCTCCAAGAGCGCGATGGTCAGGCTCAAGCGTCAATCGTTTGAGCGGCGCAACCTGTGTGTCGCGATGCGCACCTCGGTAGGCTTCAAGCGGAACGGGCACAAAAGGTGGGCGGAACGTGGTGGTTCCTACTTCCGGGATTTTCTGGCCCTTCAACTCAGCCATGGCTGCCAGCCCGGCGATGTTGGACGTCTTTCCCTGATCGCCTGCCATGCCTAGGGTGGTATAGCGTTTCAAATGCTCGACCGAGACCATGTTTTCGCGATGGGCCAACGCCACATCCTTGAGCGTGACATCGTGTTGGAAATCAATCCACTGACGCCCCTCAGTGTTGTTCGTATCGGGCAGCAGGGACGGGATGCTATAGATCCGGCGCTTGGGCGATGGAGCATTGAGGGCTGCGCTTCTCGCTTCCTCTTCAAGCGCGTCCCTTTCAAATGTTCCGTTCGCGGCGCCGATCACACGCATCCAATCCGGTCCGGTGGAGGGCACAAATGTCTGTCGACCGTCATCCCAGTCCAACTTCCCGCCTGCATGGCGCCAGAGATGAACCAACGGTGTGAGCCCGGCTGACGCCAGGATGGTATCGCAAGTGTGGGTGTGTCCGGCGAGTTGGAGACCTTTGATAGCCTGAGCCCCGATTGTTTTAGCTGCACCCGACTTCGGATCCAGCAAGTCCACATTTGCACCAGCGTTTTCCAGTTGTGCAGCCACATTTGCGGCGTCCGGGCGATTTGTCAGGATAGCAATCCGACGCCCGACCAGGATGCCATAGCGGGCAAGAAACTCCGCGCCTGCATCCAGTGACATTACACCAGGGCGGTCATTATCTGAAAAGGTGATAGGGCGGTCCACCGCGCCTGTGGCAACGATGACATTTTCAGGACGCAATTTTCGAACGACAGGCGCAACTCCAACCCCGCGATCCGTTAAGATCGAAACCGCCTGGTGATCATAGACGCCAATCGCAGTGGTATTGCTCAGAACCCGACCGCCGGCATCCTCAACCGCAGATAGCTGTTCATCAACCCAATAAGACGGCGCGTCAGCGGTGTCATTGGGATAGCGATAAGAGCTGCCGCCAAATTCGGGATGATCATCGATCATCAAGACCGACTTGCCAGCTTTGGCAGCGGTTCGCGCTGCCATAAGTCCAGCGGGCCCACCGCCTATGACAAGTGTTTCGCAGTGATCGTGCAATATGGTCGCTTCAAAGGTGTCCTGGACATCTGCGCCAAGCGTACCAATCCCGGCCATCTTCCGGATTATTGGTTCAAACAGGTGCCAGTCTGGCCACATGAATGTTTTGTAGTAGAATCCGGCAGGTAGGAACCTGTGTACGAAATCCAGCACACCTTTGAGGTCTTTCTGCGCCGTCGGCCAAGCGTTGACCGAGCGGACCACCATTCCTTCAATCAGTTGAGTTGTGGTCGCCTGACAGTTGGGATAGGCGATGCCGCCAAATTCAATATCGACAACCGCGTTCGGGTCGTCAAACCACGCGCCCCAAACACCGCGTGGCCGGTGGTATTTGAAGCTGCGGCCAAAGATGCGAACACCGGACGCCAGCAGTGCTGACGCGACGGTGTCACCTTGAACGCCATGATACGTTTTGCCATCAAAGCGAAAGCTGAGCGGCTTTGAGCGGTCGATGAACCCGCGCGTTTCGATGCGATGCCCGGTCATGCCACATCCTTCCGCATTGGTGTAGTATCCAAGACTTCCATCGTGGCGCTGTCGCGCTCCATGACGAAGTATTCCTGACAGGTTGTATGAACCCAGATCTCGCGGGTTGGACCCTTGGCGTTTTTGCAAAAAAACAGATAGTTGGCCCACTCTTTGTCGCTGACCTCTTGAGTGGTGTCAGGACGTGTTTTTCCGGCCTCGCCCGCGAAACGGAACTCTCGTTCGTCGCGAAGACCACAAAATGGACAGGGGAAGCGTTGCATTCATTTCTCTTTCTTCAGTGTGCAATGCCTGAACCAGCGGCCTCGTCCAGGAGGCGACCGGTGCGAAAACGATCGGGATCGAAGGGGCGGCTGGTATTGTGGTGTTGGCCGGTTGCAAGCAAATGGGCAAAGACGTATCCGCCACCCGGGATCGCCTTAAATCCACCCGTGCCCCAACCGCAGTTGATGTAGATACCCTTGGTGCCAGAAGGCCCTATGAGCGGCGAACTGTCCGGACTGACATCCACATTGCCCGCCCAGTGGCGAAGCAGTTTAACTTTGGCCAACGCGGGCGCCATCTCGATGATGCCGGACAAGACCGTCTCTTGCATTGGCGTATTGCCACGTTCGGCATAAGACGGGATACGATCCAACCCACCGCCAATGACCAGCCCACCCTTGTCGGACTGACTAAAATAGCTGCCTGTCATTGGTGAGAAGGCGACGGTATCCATCACCGGCTTGATCGCCTCGGTGACAAAGGCCTGAAGGGCATATGAATGGATGGGCAAGCTGTACCCGCCCATTTCGGCTAGCACCGAGGAATGGCCGGCAACGGCGACCCCAATTCGGTCAGATCGGATTTTTCCCAGCGTCGTCTCGACACCTTTGCAGACACCGCCCTCAATAAGAAAGCCGGTGACTTCGCAGTTCTGAATGATGTCAACGCCTTGCTGATCAGCTGCACGGGCATAGCCCCAGGCCACTGCATCGTGGCGCCCGGTGCCACCGCGCCCTTGATAGATTGCGCCATTGATCGGATAGCGGGCATCGCTGCGATAGTTCAGGATTGGCGCTTTCTTCTGCACGTCTTTGACGTCAAGTAGCTCGGCATCGACCCCATTGATCTGCATCGCGTTCACAGTGCGCGAAGCGATTTCCATCTCGGCCTCGGAATGGGTCAATACCATCATTCCGCGTTGCGAGAACATCACATTGTAATTGATGTCTCGCGAGAGTTTTTCATACAGCCTGACCGACAGATCATAGAGCTGGGTGCTTTCCGGATAGAAGTAATTCGACCGGATCACCGTCGTGTTTCGACCGGTATTGCCGCCCCCCAACCAACCTTTCTCGATCACGGCGACCTTACGCACACCGTGATTTTTGGCCAGATAGTAAGCGGTCGCCAGACCATGGCCGCCCCCACCAATGACTATTACATCGTAGGCGTCCTTGGGGGCTGGGCTCCGCCAGAGCGGAGCCCAGCCCTTGTGGCCCCGCAAACCCTCGCGAAAGACCGAAAATGCCGAATAGTGGCGCGACATTGTGTGTCCTTTGTGTTGTCAGCCCAGCAGAAGTTCCGGCAGCCACAATGCGACGCCGGGGATGAATGTCGTCAGAAGCAGGGTCGGCAACCACGCGAAGCCGATGAAGATCATGGTCGGACCAAGCATCTTCTGCACGGGTGCATCGGTGACGCGCGCGCCAAGAAACAGCAAAGGTGCTGTCGGTGGCGTGATGTTTCCCATGCCCAAGTTGACGCCAAGGATTGCGGCAAAATGGATCGGATCCACGCCGACACTTTTCGCGATTGGCAAAAGCAGCGTCGCACTCAGGATCAGGCCGCTGAAATCGTCCATGATCATGCCGATCAAGATCATTGTAAGATTGATCATCAGCAAAACCACAATCGGGTTTTCTGAGATCGAAAAGATCAAGTCCTCAGCCATACCGGGAATGTCTTCGAAGATCAGAAACCGGCTGACGATCAGAACCATGAAGATCATGACCATGACAACACCGATGGTGACACCGGATTCTTTCAGAGTTTCCAAGAATATTTTCCAGGTCAGGCCTTTGTAAACGAAAAAGCCGATTGGGATCGCATAGATCACCGCAACGCCTGCCGCTTCGGTTGGGGTCATAATACCACCGTAGATGCCACCCAGAATGATAATGGGCATCATCAGCGCCGGAAAAGCGACCAAGGTTTTGCGGCTGAAAGCAAGGATAAGCTGCTCGCGCTCTTCTGGTAATACAATATCGGTCTGCTTACGCATCATGATCAGGTTGATGATCACAAGCAGCGAGGCGACGATTATTCCAGGCACGACGGTAGCCAAAAAGCACTTGAGGACCGATTGCTGGGTGATCCAGGCATAGATCAGCTGCGCTGAGCTAGGCGGGATAAGAAGCCCTAGCGGGCTTGCCGCCACTAGAAGCGCCGCAGAGAACCCCTCAGGGTAGTTGGCTTTGCGCAAATGAGGCATCATGACCGAACCGATGCAGGTCAAGGTCGCAGCACCGCTGCCGGAGATGGCGCCAAACATGGCACTTGCGACCACGGACGCCCCGGACAGACCGCCCCGGATGCCGCCCAGCAGCATTTCGGCCAGATCGACGATCGGAGAAGCAATCTTGCCGTTCTTCATGATGTCGCCCGCAACAATGAAGAGAGGAATCACGAGGATCACGACCGTGTTCATTTTCCAATGGCCGGTTGGCAAGAAGCCCGACACATCGTGGCCACCGGTGTAAGCCAGAAAGATTAGAACGCCGCCAAAGGCGATTGGAACAGCAACACCCGCAAACAGCAGGGCGCAGATGAGTAATACTGAAATACCGATAACCATTATGGATGTCCCTTCCCAGGATTGCCGGTAATGCCGCTCTTATCCATCTGAGCAATCACGCCTGCAGTTCCGAATTTCAGAAGTACGTAGAGGTGGAGCGCGCTGTAAAAGGCCATGAACGAAAACCCGACGAATATCCCGAGCCGTGGGACAAAGAAGGGAATGCGCAAAGCAATCGTGGTTTGCCACTGGGGATACGAGGCGATCTCATCCCGTAGCATCAGGATCGCCCAATAAACCAGAAAACAGGTTACAACTAACTCAACCGAAGTGATGATGACCTTTCGCCACCAGACGATTGTTGGGTTGGTTAGCCAGCTTTCCAGAATATCGGCTTTGATCTGACTGTCTTCGTATGTGCCGACAGCGCTACCAAGAAAGAACAGCCAAAAGCACATTGGCATCAGCCACTCTTCATAGGCAAAGAGGTCGCTCTTCAACACGTAGCGAAGGAGCACGACCATGAAGAAGGTCAGTGCTAGGATGAAGGTCGAGAGCATCAGGAAGGCAGACTTTATCTTTATCAGCCGCCTGACGGTTTGCCCCAATTTGGGGGGGAGTTGATCGGCAAGTTCTATCACGGTAACCACTCCAGAATTGGCAAAGTGGGCCAAGGAGAAAGGCCCACGTCGCTGGGCTTCAATTGGCGGTCAGGCGGTCAAGAATGTCCTGTCCGACGACGTCCGCCACATTCGGCCACACGGTCGCCTGTATGTGCGCCTTAATGGCATCCCGCTCTTCTTGCGTGAATTCTACGATCTCCCAGTTCGCATCGACCAACTGATTCACAAAGCCCTGGCTGCGTTCCCAGGCCAGTCGGCTAATCTCTGCAGCAGCTGCGGCGGTTTCCTTTTCAACGACGGCACGCTGTTCATCATTCAGCTCATCATAGAAGCCCTGGTTGGCGTAGATCATCGTGCTTTCAATGAACGCATTGTAAGGAACATAAGTGTTGCCCACGTCGCTGGCCGCAAAGGTTGTGTAGGCCCATTCCGGCGTACAACAGATAGCACCATCAATGGTGCCGGCCTGTACGGCTGGGAACACTTCAGCCCAGTTCAGGGTTGTTACCTGATAACCCAGCTCTTCCATGGTTTGCTTCGCGATCTGTGAAGACCACGCGCGCACGTTCATTTCCTGGTTGCCCAAGCCGGTTGGGTCCGCAGGCCGCTCGGTTGCGATCATGCCGATCAGGCCCTCGCCAATGGTCGCTAGCGGCTGGATACCAAATGACGTCAGGATCTCTTCAAGAATTTGGTTATATGTAGAATTTGGATCGCCATAGACCGCATCCAGTTCTTCCTTGGTGGTGACAAGGAAGGGGAGGCTGTTGATCTCCAAGCGCGGATCTTTCTGCGCATAAACCGTGGCATGAACCATATCCACGTTGCCGCGTATGGCACTCTCGAGAAGCTCTTCACCGGACCCGAGCTGGCCCGCCGGGAAATATTTGACTTTGAGGCCGACACCGGCGTTTTCCATGTTCTCCGCCATTTGTTCTAGCACGGCGTTGCCGAAGTGTTCTGCAGGTACTGTACCAGCGATGCGAAGGCGCACATCTTGAGCAATAGCGGTTGATGCGGCCAGCGTCGCGGCGGCGGTCATCATCATCAGACGTGACGTGAAATTCATTTCTATTCTCCCGTGGTTTAAGAATTTGGCTAAACAGCAACTCTTGAACATAGGTTGCCCTATGGTCAAACACAGGGATGCAAATTACGCTATGGCAAGTATTAGTTTTTTCGCGGGCTTTGACACAAGTTGCGCTCGTAGAACGGATAGGGCTCCGAAATCCTGTCATTCTTGACTAGGTTATTGATAGAAAGAGCTATTCTCGAACGCGGGTGAAAATGCCGTTGGTACCGCGGGAGTCAGCGTCGCAATGGGTGAAAGTCCGTTTGCGGCGTCTCTTTCTTCCGAGAGCCCGAATCAATTGCGCGGCATTCAGGCGAGGTAGCCGGACGTCGAGATCTATGTTTCGCTTAGCAGGTTTTGGACAACTGGTCAGTCAGCATCAGGCGCATCAGACTCATCCGAGGTCTGGTGGCAGTCAATTTGATAAATCCAATAGCATAGCTGATTTGCTATAGTTTAGTTTTCAGGACTCAAAGCCGGCCACGGGATCTGATTGTGACCAGCCGAGTACAATTGGCTAAGAAATGACGAGTCTCAAAACGCTCCGAAGGCCTAAGCAGCATCATTACTTGCAACATGCTCAGCACAAAGACATATGAGCGTCGAACCCGGTTGATAACACCGATACTCATGCCCGCAATACTTTGAACGATGGATGAAGCTACAACAACATTTGAAATCTTTGTTCAGAATAAGTTTTCTGATCTCGAAGTGTCTTCGGTGGCAACTGTTCTATCAACAGCCAACCAGGTCTTGAATCGGAAATGCTTTCGTTGGGTTTTTGTATCGGACACACCGGGTTTGGTACAAAGTCGCAACGGGATGATCGTAAGGGCTGAACCGTCGGTTTTTGATCACAACCTGAAAGAATTTATGGTTGTCGTCGGTGGTGACCGAATAAATTCAAGTGCGTGGTCACCAAGGGCCAGAGCGATGCAACGAAGCAATCGTCATGTCGTGATGCTGTCAGAGGCGGCAACCGCATTTATTCGTGCCTATCGAAGTAGAAGCTTTTGCGCGACCACTCATTGGCGCGATGTTCAGATTTTGGAGGAATTGGGTGACTTTCCAAATGTATCGCTTCGATATGCTGAGGTCTCTGGAAGTCTAGTCACGTCGACAGGGGGAAACTACACAAGCGAGTTGGTCATTGATCTCATCGCCAGTAGTTTATCACACCAAGAAAAAGCGGAAATCGGCAGTCGTCTGGTTCTGCAATCGATCCGCGACAGAAGGTCCAAACAGCCCTGCGGTACAACCTATTTGATGAACGCGTTCGGTCCACAAATTCTTAGGGCTATTCGGATTATGGAAGATAACGTCGAATGCCCGATTTCGACACGAAATATCTCCATGAGGTTAGGATTGTCGGTTCGTCAGCTTGAGCGAGTGTTCACGAAATACACCGGAACTTCTCCAGGTCGATACTACAAAAAGATTCGGGTCGGGAGAGCACACAACCTTGTCACAGAAACCAACATGACACTGGTCGATGTCGCGCTGGCCACCGGTTTCGGATCTGTTGCAAGCTTAACCAGCGCGTATCGAACCGAATTTGGGAAAAGCCCGCGCGAGATACGAGTTAAGGGTGGGCACAGCTTAGAATAGGTATGATTTCAATCCTGTCCTGTCCTGTCCTGTCCTGTCCTGTCCTGTCCTGTCCGAACCTGCGGCTCAAATAAACAAAAAAGGCTGCGCGAACTATCGTTTAGCGCAGCCCGTTCCTGATTGAAGGAATTGGATGTTGACCTTTGCCGAAAGGTCTACCCAATGCCCACTCTCTGAGGATTACAACATCATGAGGGCGACGTTGCCGGCTACGACGGCGATTGTCAGCGTGATCATGATGGAAGCATCCTTAATAATTTTTACGCTGTTAGACATCTCGGTGACTCCGGGGTTTGCAGGTGTTTCTCAGGCGCAGCTAGACTTCATTTTGAGTCTGTAGAAGTGCCATTTTTGCATGCCTGATATGCAGTTTCGAGATAGAGGCCGCATTAGGCGAGCTGCAAAAAATGAAGCGTATTGAGTCGTAAGACTGGCGCGTGTCAAAGATTGAAAACACCCAAGACGCAGGTTCAAGACCTTCGGTTATTCACATATCACAAAGTAACAAAGTCAAGATTTGCTCAATTGTTTTGAAGTGAGGCGCCGCGTGAAGATCGTGGCTGTCAGATCTTCATCTGGTTTTCGGATGCGACTTAACAACACCAGTGTGATGATCGCCAAGCATATTGAGACAACCTTATTACCATCATTCAACAAATCAATGAATTTTGAAATACCAGAATTGTTTCAAGAAATAGCCTAAACTACGTCCTTTTGGCACGAAACACCACCTTTCCCGGTCTGCGCTCAAACACGATTTAGATGTGGCAGCAGACCACGACAAAACCACAGGAGACAACCATGAAACATCTACTGATCAGTGCTGCTGTTGCGGTTGCAAGTTTAAGCTTCACACCGGCGTCTGCTGATGATGTCCGTGTTGGCTATGAGACCGTCGACGGCGTCAAGATCTTCTATCGGGAGGCAGGGGACCCTGTCGATCCGGCCATCGTTTTGTTGCACGGATTTCCCAGCTCCTCTCATCAGTACCGAAAGCTGCTCGCCGAGCTGTCTGACGATTATTATCTGATCGCGCCTGATTATCCTGGGTTCGGGTCCAGCGACTTCCCGTCGCCCGACAGCTATAGCTATACGTTCGACAATATTGCGGAGACCGTAGACACTTTCCTTGAGCAGATGGGCGTCGACAATTTCTCGATGTATATGCAGGACTATGGCGCACCCGTTGGGTTTCGGATTGCTACAGCTAGTCCCGAAAAGATTGAAACGCTGATCATTCAGAATGGCAATGCCTATGCTGAGGGCGTTAATCTAGAGACCTGGGCCCCAGTGACCCATCTTTGGGAAAACGGGCGCGATGCAGAATACGAAGCAACGCTGATCCCTAACATCTTCTCGGTTGAAGGCCTGCGCTGGCAATACACGCATGGCACGCGCAATCCGGATGGCATCCTGCCGGACAACTGGCTGCTGGATCACCAGGCGATGAGCCGACCAGGGATGCATGACGTCCAGCTTGGGCTGATTTACGACTATCGCAACAACTTGGCCAGATACCCCGAGTGGCAGGCGTATATGCGTGAACACCAGCCTCCTGCTTTGATAGTTTGGGCCAAGAACGATGCGTATTTCCCGGTTCCGGGTGCCGAAGGCTACCTTCGTGATTTGAAGGATGTGGACTACAACATCCTTGATACCGGACATTTCGCGTTGGAAGAGGATGGCGATGTTATCGCACTGCGCATGCGCAACTTCTTGTCAAAGCGGTTGGCACGTTGACGTGTTCGCAACTCTGTCTTTGAAACAAACTGCCGCGCTGGCAACATGTGGTGCCAGCGCGGCTACGCGGAAAACAAGAAGAACACTGTCTAACGGAGCGACCGGTGACTGAGACATCTATTATCATCAGAGAGTTGAACCGATTTCCTGTAAAAGGCCTGTCCGCAGAGTCGCTTACGTCAGTGAGTGTTGTCGCGGGTGAGGGAATACCAGGAGACCGGCTTTTTGGGTTTGCGCGATTCAATTCGGGCTTCGATCCCGAAGACCCCAAGCCGTTGTCCAAAGATCGCTTCGTTGTTCTCCTGAAAGTTGCGGGTCTGGCGGGTTTGCGAACAATGTTCCATAGCGAGACCCAAGAACTGGAAATCCGGAAAGGCAGTGACACCCGGATCTTCGATATGCGCGATCCGGAGGCCTCCAACGGAGCGGCCGGGTATTTGCACCGCGCATTGGAACTCTCTGATCCACACCCTCCCACTTTTGTGTCTTCGGCACCGCATCGCTTCACTGACGTGTCGGTGGTTTCGCCACAGATGATGAACGCGATCTCGGTTCTAAACCTCAACTCCGTGCGGGACATGGAAAAACGGGTTGGTGCAAAGATACATCCTGATCGGTTTCGGGCCAATGTCGTAGTCGATGGTTTGCCATCATATGCCGAGCTTGATGCGGTCGGCAGTACTTTGAAATTCGGAGAAGTCGCGTTTCGGATTTTGTCTCGCACTAAGCGATGTGCGGCGACTGAAGTGAACCCGGAGACGGCTAAGCGCGATTTGAAAATGCCGTATCTGCTCCGTAAAGAGCTGGGTCACATGGATATGGGCGTCTATGTCGAAGTTGTCTCGGGCGGAACTTTGAACGTGGGGAAGGCCGGGGAACTACAGCTCCCGTAACACTGGCACGACTGTCAACGTGTGTCTGAGCCTCAGCACTCGTAGTTAGTTTCCGTGCGCCTAGTTCAGAACGGATGTGGCTTTCAGGCGATCCTTCGCGAGATCAATAAAAGCCCGGATTTTCGCTGGGGCTCGACGCCCTTCAACATGCACCAGATGGATGGGCAACGGAGCGGGTTCGTACGCTTCAAGAACGGCCTCCAATGTACCGTTCTCAAGATCAGGTCCAACTTGATAGGACAGAACACGGCACAGCCCCCAGCTGCGCTTGGCAACAGAAATCGCTGTTGCCACACTACTGACCGTCAAACGGGGTTTGATGCGCACTGTATCCTGCATGTCATGGCCGAAGCGCCATTCAGTCGTGGGACTGACAGGAGAGGCGGAGACGATTTGATGGGCTTGCAAGTCGGCTGGAATACTCGGTCTACCGTTTGCTTCAAAGTAGCCCGGCGTGCCGCACACTATCCGGCGCACCTGTCCAACACGAACCGCAGCCAGACCGGACGAAGGCAGCTCGCCAATTCTGACGGCGAGATCAAAACCTTCCTCAACCATGTTCACAATCCGATCAACCATCAATACGTCGGCGGTCACGGCAGGGTGTGTATCGAGAAATTCGGTGAGGATGGGCGCTACATAGATGCGTCCAAATTCATTTGAACAGGTTATCCGAAGCTGCCCAACTGGATTTGTCGCCGCACCTTTGGCCGCATCATCAGCGGCCTGCATCTGGGCCAAAACATGGCGCGCGTCCTCAAGATAGGTCTGGCCAAGCTCGGTGAGCCGTACTTTACGTGTTGTCCGGGTAAAAAGGCGCACCCCCAAACGTGCTTCGAGCGCATTAACGCCCCGCGTGGCTGATGGCGCGCTCAGTCCGCTTTTGCGCGCACCGCCCGCGAAGCTCTCTGCTTCGGCAACAGCGATGAAAACTTCAAGACTTTGCAGTCGATCCATATCGGAATCCGCCTCACAATGATCGTTTCATGAAATAATGTCTTTCACACTCGAGTTATTAATTCATTCGATGGCAGAGGTTATCAATACCGAAAGCGCAGATCTTTTTAGACAAAGAGGTACTGGACATGTCAACTGAACCGCCCCGACACCCGTTGCCACCGTTTAGCCAGGCGACGGCTATTGAAAAGGTTCGCCTCGCAGAGGACGGCTGGAACGGCCGGAATCCAGCAAAGGTCGCACTGGCCTATACGGCCGACAGCAAGTGGCGAAATCGGGCGGAGTTCCCGCAGGGCCGTGCCGAGATCGAGGAGTTCCTGACCCGCAAATGGAATAAGGAACTCGACTACAGGCTGATCAAGGAGCTCTGGGCCTATACCGATAACCGTATCGCGGTCCGCTATGCCTACGAGTACCACGACGACAGCGGGAACTGGTTTCGCGCCTATGGCAACGAGAATTGGGAATTCGATGAGAACGGCTTCATGGCCTATCGTCACGCGTCCATCAACGAAAAACCGATAACGGAAGCCGAGCGCAAGTTCCGCTGGCCTTTAGGTCGGCGTCCTGATGATCACCCTGGTCTGAGCGACCTTGACCTATAAGACTTGAAGAGAACGGAAAATCACAATGACACCGATTAAACTGTACCGTAACCCTAAATCCGGACACTGCCACCGCGTCGAACTCATGCTGGCGTTTCTGGATCTGGCCTATGAAACCATTGATCTGGACATGGCCAATGGCGCTCACAAAGCACCGGATTACCTGAAGATCAGCCCTTTCGGTCTCGTGCCAGCAATTGATGACAACGGCTACACCATGGCCGATTCCAACGCGATCCTTGTCTACCTCGTGCAGACCTATGCCAAAGACTCCAAGTGGATGCCACAGGACTCCAAACAGGCAGCCGAGGTTCAACGCTGGCTCACGGTGGCTGCCGACAACATCTATTCCGGTCCATGCGCTGCGCGGTTGGTTAAGGTATTTGGTGCGCCGCTTGATCACGAGGCGGCCGTTGCCAGAGCCCATGCCCTTTTCAAGATGATGGACGCGCATCTGGACGGTCGGGACTGGTTGGCAACCGACAGTACCACGATCGCTGATGTGGCGGGCTACAGCTATATCGCACACGCGCCCGAAGGCGGCGTTGATCTTGCACCATATCCAAATGTCCGTGCATGGCTCGCCCGGGTCGAAGCAGAGCCAAAGTTCGTCGGCATGGCGACCTCGCCGATCCCGGCATTAGCATAGCTCAAAGGACCGCCGCTGTGGTGGCGGTATCCACTTTAGGATTGGAAAGGCAAGTGACATGGCTGATGCATTGGTAGAAAATCCCTTTCACACGGGCGAACGCGAAGCGCAAGAACGGGCCGGTGTTGGCGACATGTCGGAATGGGCTGGAGGGTTTATCCGCGACTACTTGCCGGAGCAGCACCGGGAGTTTCATACGTCACAGCCTTTCCTTGTGGTCGCCGGCGCGGATTCCGATGGCCGAACCTGGGTCACGCTTGTGGATGGCGATGAAGGATTTATTCGCTCGCCCGACAAACGATCATTAACGCTCAACACGCAGATCGACGACCAGGACCCGCTGGCCGATGTATTCAATGCAGGCACAGATGTTGGCGTCGTTGGGATTGAACTGGCGACGCGACGACGCAATCGGTTTAGCGGACACATTCGTAAATCTGCCGACGGCTATGACATCGACATTCGCCAGACCTTTGGCAATTGTCCGCAATACATTCATGAGCGAGCCTGGACCCGTGTTGAACGCGGGATACCTGTCGCGGCAGAAAAAAGTTCACAGCTGTCGCGTTCCCAGATTGCGCTGATTCAGCGTTCGGACACGATGTTCATTGGCTCAGGTCACCAACAGGGCGCGGATGTGCCTTCGCGAGGATACGATGCCTCGCACCGTGGCGGCGCTCCCGGTTTTGTCCATGTTTCTGATGCGGGGCACCTGCACATCCCGGATTACGCAGGCAACAATCTCTTCAACACTATCGGCAACCTGATCACTGACCCGCATGTCGGATTGGTCTTCGTCGACTTTGAGACAGGTGGCCTGTTGCATGTTTCCGGACGTGCAACCGTCGATTGGCAGCCCAAAAACGCGCATGACCCCGATGCATGGCGCATGATCAATGTCGAAATTGACGCCGTCGTTGCGCGTCCTGGCGCAGTTTCTTTGCGATGGGCGAAACAAGATCATCTGACTCGCCGGTTGAAAGTGGCTCGTCGTGTGAAAGAGGCGAAAGACATCACATCCTTTTACCTCAGCCCAGTTGACGGCAAACCGTTGCATTCCTTTGAAGCAGGGCAGCACTTGCCGATTGAAATCCAAATCCCCGGTCAGGTCGGGACCTCTAAGCGCAGCTATTCTTTGTCCGGTGCACCGGGCTCCACGTCCGGGTATCGCTTAAGCATCAAACGAGAAGAGAAGGGTCTCGTGTCTCGGTTCTTTCACGACGAACTCCGGGAGGGTAGCGTCATTGAGGCCTCAAACCCGGCAGGTGACTTCGTGATCCCCTGCAGCAAGTGCCCGCTAGTCCTTGTCAGTGCGGGCGTTGGTGTGACACCAATGGTGTCGATGTTGCACGCAGCAAAGGCGGCAAATGGTGCGCGCCCGGTCTGGTTTGTGCATGGCGCGCGGAACGGACAGGAGCACGCCCTACGCAATGAAGTTGACTGGCTTCTGGCTGACTTCCCTGCAGCACAGCAACACATCTTCTACAGTCGCCCCAACACTGGTGATACTTTTGACACGAACGGTCGGATCACTGCTGCTGCACTACTGGAGATGGTGACTGGACCTGACGCACACTTCATGCTTTGCGGGCCAGCGCGCTTCTTGTCTGAGATCACAAGTGATTTAGAGGCAGCAGGTATACCTGCTGCAAACATTCATTCCGAGATGTTTGGGCCGTCGGCCTAAGCAACCAAGCTCAGAGCGTTTCACCGTTGTTCAAACAGAAGCGCTGGGCGTCGCTCGAGCGTTCTAGATTCCTCGACACCAATGATCATTCTTCTCATTCGCCAAATCTATGAGTCCGCAGAGCCGTGTCGGCATGTTGTGCTTGGCAAGGTAGTTGATGGCGTTTGGCGGCCGAGACAGAGCCATGCAACAGGCTGCATAAACTTGCGGGCCAAATCTGGTGGATCGGTAGGTTTTGTGTAGCCACTGAGCACATGACGAGCAATCTAGATGTGATCGTAGGCAACAAACCACGCAAGCTTTGTGATCTTGTGGTAGCACTCTTCTGCCGCCCCAATCACGCTGCATGCTGGGTCAGTGATCAGGTCCCGCTCTTTCACGATGTAGACTGAAAGCTCCGCTTCTTCGTGTCCTTTTACCGGAATGCCAATTCGCTCAGCAACAGTTCCGACTGACGCAGCGCGAGGTCAACTACTGGCTGCCTTATCCCGCCAGGGATACAGTTCCCGATCCGGCCGGGATGTAAGCGGCGATCCTCCCGGCCTGCTTCGCCAGACGCACTATAACGGGCAGACCATCGGTGGAACGTTTCCACCGCGGCGTCATTTGAGCGGGTGGCACGGTACGCAGTCGAATGTCCTCCATGGCTTCTGAAGCAAAGAAGTCTTGTAACGGATACGATATTTGAGAGTACTCAGCGGGAAACGGGCGCAGCGCCAAACGAGGGTGTCGTGATTATGGATTTCATCCCAAGTTCGAAAGTGAACTGCCGGGCAAGACCATTCTTTTGCAACAAGGTTTGTTTCTAAGTTTCGTCTTTGAGTACGTGGCTTTTGAGGTGACTTTGATCCTGCGCAGCCATTTGATACTCATACTTCCTTGTCATCCTGGGACGACGAGGCGCATCTGATAACCCTGCTCCGGATGCAACCAATTTCCGTTCTGGTAGAACGCAATCATTACATCCCCCTCCAAAGCCTTTGAAACCGGGGTATTTCGGGATTTCTTTGCCGAATCAGCACCTTCCGCCAGTAGTCAAGAGCCCGCGGGATCGACGGCGGCTTCTTCCAAAAAGTGCTGCGAATGGAATACCGGTCCACTCCGCGTTGCCTACCAACCCGTGCAGTTCACCAGCGCTGCGCTGTTGCGAGCACATTCGATAAACGCGGCGCGGTTTACATCGGATACGCCAGTAGATTTGAGATGGAGAACTGCAATGGCCGATCGACCAAGCCGTGAGTGACAAATGGTGCATCTCCGGGTTGATTTTGGGAATGCCAATATGGTGGCGCTCAAAAAACAGACCGTCGGATGTGATGGTCCCGGCAAGCTTTTTATGCGGTATAGAGAAAACGCCCGACCCATCTCCGATGCCTTCAGGAAAAAACCAAGAACGGGAGCTTTCGAACGGTGAAGGTTGACCGCATTGGCTTTGGAGTAGGCCGGGTGCCGAGCTCCAATTAGGAACTCGAAGTGGATTTGAGGGCGCCTAGGTTGTGATCATACCGGCAGGGAAGGCAAGAAGACTATTCTCAAGAAGCCAACGGTGGATGATCAAACTACCTTTTGCAGCGCGGTCTTCGCCCTTTGGGTAGGAATAGGATGAAGACATAGTAGCCTCATATTACAGGTGATTGGGAGGATGATCGTCCTCGGATCGACAGGAATTGTGTCTAAGTGTCTTTGGCGTGTGTGCACGAAAAATCCTTCCCATCGCACTTGCTGTTGTAATGATAGTCCATTTCTAGCCCCCCTGGACCCAGTTTAGACGCTGGTCTCATTCTTGATCGACGAGGCGCCACTCAGTGTGAGATCATTATGCGTCTTAAGAGTTTGGCAGGATTTCGAGATCCGAATATGTATTCAAGAATAGTGATTGTGCTTCGCTCAATGCGCTAGGTAGTCAACAAGAAAGTTGCCGCATGAGACCAAGCGGAACCTCTGGAATTGGCATCCTCAAAATGCTCAAGTCTCCTGCGCTGCATTTGGATATGTCGCAGAAGTTAAGCCCAGCTGTTGATATGATCTGCAACGCTTGTCAACTTGACCCCCAGAATGGCTTCGAGTGAGCCGGTGTCGATGGACATCGCGTCGCCATCCAGCTGTGCGATTGCACCATAAAGATCACCAAGCGCAAAGGCTGCACCTGGGCTTCCCAGAGCATCGCCGACCCGCTGTCCAAACTCCTCGGGCGTTATTGGATCAAAGGCGACATCGCGACCGACCCAGCCGCTAAGCAGCGTCGCCAGCTCAGCGCCAGTGAGCGCGTCCGGTGTGCCAATTTCGAATGACTGTCCGGCCAAGTCGGGGCGAGACAGAGCAGCCACGGCCAACGTGGCTTGGTCCTTGTGCGAGGTCCACTGCATCTTCATGTTGGGCCCCACCGGTGGATAGTCGAGTTTGCCTTCGGACCGCAGCAGCGGCAGGAATATCTCCGGCTGAAGGTTTTCCAGATACACCGCCGATTGCAGAACAATCGAAGGGATACCTGAGTTCAGCACCGCGTTCATGCCTTGGGTCGTAGCATCGACGATCACCGATGAGGGAAACCGGTCGCCAGACGGGCCTCCGGTCACAAAGACCAGTAAGGGCAGCCCAACCTTATGCGCCGCACCAAAGAATGCGGCAGCCCAGTTTTGGCTGTCGTCTGGTCCACTGGGCATCGGGAAGTGAAGGAATGCTGCGTCGACGCCTTCAAGCGCCTTTGCCACGGCGTCTGCATCCGCAAGATCTGCGGCCACCGCAATGGCATCAGGGTGGATTGCTTTGATTTTCTCAGCGTCCCGTGCGATCGCACGGACATTATGGCCTTTGGCCAAGGCTTCGCGAACGACCGGGGCACCTTGTGCGCCGGTTGCCCCAAAGACTGCGACGGTTTTTGAGGTATCGGATGTCATTTCTGGGTCCTCTCCAGTTGGGTTAGTTGCTGGGAAGCTGAGTTGGGTCAGAGGGAACGGTCTCGGGTCGAGCGTAAAAGGCTTGGTGATCCAGTTGTGCCAGTGTGTCGCCCTGCACTCTGAGAACGGTGGGCACTCCACACGATCCAACGGCCTCCATCAGGGCATCTGCCTTTGCGGCGAGGTTTGCTGCTTTTTTTTCAAGCTCGGGCGATCCGATGCGCTCCGCCTCGCCGCGCGCAACGCCTTCTGCAATCAGTGCTTTGACGATCTCATTCCGGTTTGCAGAAGACATACCTTCTCGAAAATGAAGGTTCTCCAGGCGTCGCCGTAAAGCAAACTCTCTCTCCGGCCCCTGATCATGGATCAACGCTGCGGCTTGCGCAGACAGTGCCGATTCCACCACTTCAGTTTCGGGTTGGGCGATGTTGGTTTTGAATGCCTCGCCAAAAGCCCGGCCTGTCAACGCCTCAACGTGAGGTATGGTTTGTAGGATTTGCGCCCCTTTTCCGTCGCTCATCCGGGGCGCATTCGCGCCCTGGAACAGGTGACGATGAAGCACTTCGATTTCGGTTTTGGACTTAGCCAAGGCGTCAAACACCGGTGAAGCCCCGTAGCACCAGCCGCAGAATGTGTCGTAGATCAAGATGAGCTTTTCGTCTGTCATCACAGCCTCCAGTCTGGTTCTCAGCACAGGTAACAAGCTGCTAATGTCAACGAAAGGCAAAGTATATTGAAATACTGTCAGCAAAAAGCTAACAACTTGGAATGAGCCGTCGATACAACCTCAACCGTCTGAGCCACTTCGTCGCTACAGTGGATGCTGGGACAATCACTGGTGCCGCTGAGGCGCTTGGGATTAGCAAGGCGGTGGTTAGCAAACAGCTTCAGTTGCTGGAAGAGGATGTTGGGACGCCTTTGCTCTTACGCAATACACGTCACCTTCAACCGACTGCCGCAGGTCGGCAGTTTTATGAAGATGCAAAATCTGCGCTAACGCAGGCCAACAACGCGTTTGAACGTGTTCAAGATCGGGACAGGGCCCCAAAGGGCACGCTACGCATTACGGCACCGGTGGATTTTGGGGTCTCTTACGTTGCACCATTTATGGCTAAGTTTCAGGATACCTATCCTGAAGTCATGGTGGATTTGCATTTGTCAGACGGTCTGGTCGACATTATCGAAGACCGCTTCGACCTTGCTTTCCGGATCGGCTGGCTCGCCGACTCAAGCAATTTGGCGCGCAAGCTGCTCGATTTTGAGGTGATCGCAATCTGTTCCCCCGCAACGGCCGCACGCGCCGACATCGGCGAACCGGATGACCTGGTTGGTCTTCCGTTCGTTCAGAGTAGCGTCATGTCCGGAAGGACAGAATGGGTGTTCGAGAAAGACAGCCAATCCAAGCCCGTATCTCCGAATGTTGTGTCGGAAATCAACATCACACTCGCGATGGTTGCCCATGTCATGAACGGGTACTGCTATACGGTGCTGCCGGATTTCTTGCTGAAAGACGATCTGCGAAAAGGGTGGTTGAAACGCCTGTTGCCGGATTGGTCTTTAGCGAAGGGTGGCGTTTACACTGTGACACCACCAAACCGTGTTCGCTCAAATGCGCTTCAACGATTCCTTGAGCTGGCTCATCAAAACATCTCGTTATGACGAAGCTAGATTGTTCGTACTTAACTGACGCTCATTCCCGATATGCTCTGTTTAGTTGACATCTCTAGTCTCGTATCCCTGAAACGACACTTACGGCATCGTTTAAGGGAGACGAGAGATGACACAGAATCAAGTACACCTGCCAACTAGCGTTTGTCGTTTGAGAGGCCAGCGGTTCGACGCTATCCGGCACGTTCTGGCTTGCGTTCTGGTAGCTCCGGGTCTCGCTATGCAAAGGCGCTGTCACGCACACCTCCCCCAGATCAGGACAGGATGAGCCAATGGAACTGGCAGGTTGGAACCGTGAGACTTCCCCCTTTCACGCAGGAGAACAAGAGTTGCAGGAACGGCTGGGTATTAAGGACTGGTGAGCAGCCTCATCTGAATGGTCCAATTTGATTGTTAGTGCATCATCGGCCTGTGATCCATCGGGATGATGGTTTCGGGCGCTGGCGGGCG